>NZ_LT965928.1:2611519-2869019 GCF_900239935.1 Pseudoalteromonas carrageenovora IAM 12662 | reverse complement strand
GGGAGATAGCTGGTTCTCCCCGAAATCTATTTAGGTAGAGCCTCGGACGAATACTTACGGGGGTAGAGCACTGTTAAGGCTAGGGGGTCATCCCGACTTACCAACCCTTTGCAAACTCCGAATACCGTAAAGTAATATCCGGGAGACACACGGCGGGTGCTAACGTCCGTCGTGAAGAGGGAAACAACCCAGACCGCCAGCTAAGGTCCCAAAGTCATAGTTAAGTGGGAAACGATGTGGAAAGGCCCAGACAGCCAGGAGGTTGGCTTAGAAGCAGCCATCCTTTAAAGAAAGCGTAATAGCTCACTGGTCGAGTCGGTCTGCGCGGAAGATGTAACGGGGCTAAACTATGCACCGAAGCTGCGGATTCAACGTTTACGTTGAGTGGTAGGGGAGCGTTCTGTAAGCCGTTGAAGGTGTGCCGGGAGGCATGCTGGAGGTATCAGAAGTGCGAATGCTGACATGAGTAACGATAATGCGGGTGAAAAACCCGCACGCCGGAAGACCAAGGGTTCCTATCCCATGTTAATCAGGGTAGGGTAAGTCGACCCCTAAGGCGAGGCCGAAAGGCGTAGTCGATGGGAAACGGATTAATATTTCCGTACTTGGTATAATTGCGATGGGGGGACGGAGAAGGCTAAGCAAGCATGGCGATGGTTGTCCATGTGAAAGTGAGTAGGGCGTTTGTTTAGGTAAATCCGGACGAACATTAAACCTGAGACACGAGACGAGTCACCAAGGTGATGAAGTTGTTGATGCCATACTTCCAGGAAAAGCCTCTAAGCTTCAGATTATACCGAATCGTACCCCAAACCGACACAGGTGGTCAGGTAGAGAATACTAAGGCGCTTGAGAGAACTCGGGTGAAGGAACTAGGCAAAATCGTACCGTAACTTCGGGAGAAGGTACGCTCCTATCTGTGATGAGACTTGCTCTCTAAGCGGACGGGAGCCGCAGTGACCAGGTGGCTGGGACTGTTTATTAAAAACACAGCACTGTGCAAAATCGCAAGATGACGTATACGGTGTGACACCTGCCCGGTGCCGGAAGGTTAATTGATGGGGTTATCCTTAGGGAGAAGCTCTTGATCGAAGCCCCGGTAAACGGCGGCCGTAACTATAACGGTCCTAAGGTAGCGAAATTCCTTGTCGGGTAAGTTCCGACCTGCACGAATGGTGTAACCATGGCCACGCTGTCTCCACCCGAGACTCAGTGAAATTGAAATCGCAGTGAAGATGCTGTGTACCCGCGGCTAGACGGAAAGACCCCGTGAACCTTTACTACAGCTTGGCACTGAACATTGAACCTACATGTGTAGGATAGGTGGGAGACTTTGAAGATGAGACGCTAGTTTTGTTGGAGTCGTCCTTGAAATACCACCCTTGTAGTTTTGATGTTCTAACGTTGGCCCCTGAATCGGGGTTACGGACAGTGCCTGGTGGGTAGTTTGACTGGGGCGGTCTCCTCCCAAAGAGTAACGGAGGAGCACGAAGGTTGGCTAAGTACGGTCGGACATCGTACGGTTAGTGTAATGGTAGAAGCCAGCTTAACTGCGAGACAGACACGTCGAGCAGGTACGAAAGTAGGTCATAGTGATCCGGTGGTTCTGAATGGAAGGGCCATCGCTCAACGGATAAAAGGTACTCCGGGGATAACAGGCTGATACCGCCCAAGAGTTCATATCGACGGCGGTGTTTGGCACCTCGATGTCGGCTCATCACATCCTGGGGCTGAAGTCGGTCCCAAGGGTATGGCTGTTCGCCATTTAAAGTGGTACGCGAGCTGGGTTTAGAACGTCGTGAGACAGTTCGGTCCCTATCTGCCGTGGGCGTTTGAGAATTGAGAGGGGTTGCTCCTAGTACGAGAGGACCGGAGTGAACGAACCGCTGGTGTTCGGGTTGTCATGCCAATGGCATTGCCCGGTAGCTACGTTCGGAACTGATAAGCGCTGAAAGCATCTAAGCGCGAAGCAGGCCTCGAGATGATTTCTCACTAGACTTTTAAAGTCTCTGAAGGGCCGTTGAAGACTACAACGTTGATAGGCAAGATGTGGAAGTGGTGTGAGCCATTAAGCTAACTTGTACTAATTACCCGTGAGGCTTAACCATACAACGCCAAACGCGTTTTGTGACAGTAAAGCGACAGAAGTTAATGACTAAAGTAGATATTACTTAGAAAATTAAAAAATATTATCAGATATTTTCCAAATTTATGAGGTGACTCTTAGCGCGTAGCGTTAAAGTAGAGGCACCTTGCGCAAAGGAAATAGTAGCACTACGTGCTTATCATTAATCCTTTGCACCAAATTTGCTTGGTGACAATAGCGTTTTGGACCCACCTGACTCCATGCCGAACTCAGTAGTGAAACGAAACAGCGCCGATGATAGTGTAGCATTTGCTATGTGAAAGTAGGACATTACCAGGCTTCAAATTCAGTCGAAGGACTTTAAACTTAATAAAAATAAGAAAATTGAAAAGAATTTTCTTGGTGACAATAGCGTTTTGGACCCACCTGACTCCATGCCGAACTCAGTAGTGAAACGAAACAGCGCCGATGATAGTGTAGCATTTGCTATGTGAAAGTAGGACATTACCAGGATTTAATTAAGAGAAACCCGTTACAGAGATGTGACGGGTTTTTTGTTATCTGGGTTTAGTAAATAGCCAATATCCCATGCAGAATTCAGTAGTGGCCGCTCCTGCACGCCGCGGCATTTGTATTCCTATACATCAAACGAATAGCTCTAAGACGAGCCCGACCAATAATAGTGTAGTATCTCACTGTGACTCTCGAGCGCTGTGGGCACTAAGACATTACCAGAAATTAATTAAGAGAAACCCGTTACAGTGATTTAACGGTTTTTTGCTTTTAATTTAAAAAATCTCACCTTTGAATTCATCAACAAAACTAGGTGCGCCTCTTGCCGCGTGCTAAAATCCAATTTTTACCAATGACGATATAGAGGTATAGATTGCCGACTGCTGATTACCAAAAGGTGCTTGATGAGATAGCACATGAAGTACGTCCTTTGTTATCACAAGGGAAAGTAGCTGATTATATACCTGCGCTTGCTGAGGTTGATCCTGAGCAGTTTTCTATCGCCATTTACACCACTAATGGTGAAACTATATGTGCAGGGGATTGCTCTAAACGTTTTACTATTCAATCGGTTTCTAAAGTAATGACTCTTACTATGGCTTTGCAGCGCTATGGTGACGAGCTTTGGCATAGAGTGGGTAAAGAGCCTTCTGGTACTGCATTTAACTCTTTAACTCAGCTAGAGTTTGAAAAAGGGATCCCACGAAACCCATTTATTAATGCTGGTGCAATTGTTACCTGTGATGCGTTATACAGTCGTTTATCTGCCCCGCGTCACTCAATGCTTGAAACGTTTAGGTTACTCTCAGGCAATAGCACTATTGTTATTGATAAAAAAGTAGCTAACTCTGAATATGAATTTAGACACAGAAATGCTGCCATGGCGCATTTAATGAAGTCATTTGGCAATTTCGAAAATGACGTTGATGATGTGCTTTGGTCGTACTTTAATTTTTGCTCAATTGAGCTTAACTGTGTTGAGCTTGCTAAGGCGTATAACTTTTTGGCTAATAAAGGGATTGATTTTAGCTCTGGTAAACGTGTGCTATCAAGTCGCCAAAACAAACAGCTTAACTCACTCTTATTTACAAGTGGATTGTATGATGCGGCCGGTGATTTTGGTTATAGGGTTGGTATGCCAGGTAAATCAGGGGTGTCAGGAACCATATTAGCGGTATTACCAGGTAAGTTTACAGTGGCTGTGTATTCCCCGGGGCTTAATAGTTTTGGTAATTCAGTGGCAGGGATAGCAGCACTAGAGCTGCTATCTAAAAAGCTCGATATTTCAATTTTTTAAAATACCAATAGGGAGCTAATTTAGCTCCCTACGTTATTGCTCCCAATACACTTGTTCAAGACAGTCTTCGCGCTCTGGTAAACCACGGGATAAACGTGGAGAGTGCTGAACTAATACTTCGTAGCTTGCACGGTTTGCATATTTACTAATTTGCGCAAGAGATGAGTAAGTAATGGCTTGTTGCTGATGCTTAGCTGAGTTTGCTACGTTTAATTTATGGTAAACGTTAGCTGATAAATCATGTAATACTGCGGCTAAAGCGCAATCGCCAGCACCGTTTGTATTTTTGATTGAATCAGGACCACCCATAAATGGTGCCGTGTGGCTATAAGCTCTAATTGGTGTTTTACAGTCTTCTTTTCGCATAGCGCGAGAAAACTCATAACGGTTAAAGTCTGGAATAGCTCCTGGTAACAACGGGTACTCAGTTTCACGCTTGAGTTCGTCATCAACATAGCCTGCCATAAATAAACCTTTTTCACCTGCAGTACAAATAACTAAATCTACCCAGTCGAGAGCTTTATCTGCAGCAAGAAGAGGGTCTTCAAAACCTGTAATTGCTAGGCCTTCTTCTTCGTTCATTGCAAGTATATCTACGTGCTCATTAACAAAGTTAGCCCACCAAGTAGGATCTTGCTCAATAAGGAACTTGGTACCAAGAGTCAGTACTACCGGTACGCCAGCATCGTTGGCATACTTAACTGCCTGCATGGTCGCTTCGGTCATTGTCTCATTACCTTGAGTACGCATTAAGTAAGCGCTTATAACCAAAGCTGATGATTGTTCAATTAGCTCTTTGTCAATTGACTCAGGGCGTAAGTGATTCATTAACCCTGCGCTAATAGCAAAAGTACGCTCGCCAGTTTCATCAATAAGTGTGAAACAGCGACCTATTGGCCCATCAACAGGTTGAAGGTAATCTAAATCTACTCGGCTTGAGGTATTACACAAAAAGCGATAGGCGTAGCTACCTATTTTTATGTTTTCACTCATTACACCAAGTAAAACAGAGCGGTCGTCTGCAAGTACCGAGTAATTGTGCATAGTGTTACCTATTGTTCCACCTGCAAACTCGTAATCAACCATGTCGTTTAATTTTAAACGGTCGTATAAGGCGTTTGTAATATCGCTATCAATAACTTGCGACATACCTCTGCGCAATTGAAACTCGTCTAGGAAAGCTTGATCAACTTTTGCCTCTATATCAACAACGATTTGGTCGATACCCGTAATATAGCTACGTTGTAATCGCTCTGTTGCGTTAAGTTGATTGGTAAGTGGATCTTTGGCTTCCACTGGAAAATAATGTTTATGCCTGCGGCGTCCAGGAAATTTCATTTGCTACCCGTGTTGTGAGCTAAATAAAAAAAGCGTGAGATTATAGCGTAAATCACTAGCTATGAGCCATGACAAACCACACTATTTTGTTTTATTTTTGCAATAAACCAATCTCAAAGGCACTTTATTAGCCTAAGTTGGTATAATTAGAGCATAAAAAGTTAATTAAGTTGATTGAATGAACGAGCCAATTGATGATTCCTACTGGATGGAATTAGCCTTAGAGTATGCACTTAAAGCACAAGCACTTAATGAAATCCCTGTTGGGGCTGTTGTTGTAAAAGATAATAAGCTTATAGCAGCCGGGTATAATCGCTCAATTACTGATAACGATCCTTCTGCTCATGCCGAAATGATAGCCGTGAGAGAGGCGGGCAAAGTACTTAATAATTACCGTTTAATCGACTGTACTTTATATGTAACGCTTGAACCGTGTTCTATGTGTGCTGGTTTATTAGTGCATAGCAGAATTAATCGCTTAGTATTTGGTGCCTCAGATGCAAAAACGGGTTCGGCAGGATCAATTATGAATTTACTGCAAGAGCCTAGGTTAAATCATCAGGTGGAAGTATGTGGTGGGGTATTAGCTCAACAATGTGGTAATACTATTTCTGAGTTTTTTAAAAATCGTCGAGCGCAAATTAAAGCAGCCAAAAAAGCTGCTCGTGATGCTCAAATAAATAAGCCTTGCTCAAGCTAACTTGCAAGTGGCTCTGATATTGGAGCTTCCATTTGCTGCATTGCAAACATGCGGCGGCGCCAGATTATTTTTTTATGTAAACCACGTAACATAATACGACGGCGAGTAGCGGTTGAATATATTACATTTCTTTTTAGTTTTTGCGTGCGTCTACGTTTTAGCATGTGTTCTCCTAATGCGTGAGAGTGAGAAAGGCACAAGGTATATCTGTATAAAAGTGCAGATATACTATTAACACACATTAGTGATCATTTGATGACAAGTAAACAGCTTTTTAATTTTCTTAGTTTTTGTTTTTAAAGTAATTCGATTATTTATAGAAATTTGGTCTTACTGATTACTTTCCTCTTCTTTTACTTTGCTTTGAAGCGCTGCGGGTTCAGTTTTAGCTGGTTCAGTAGGCGCGGGTTCGTTTTGTACTGGCTCTGGCTCAGGCGCAGTTTCAGGTTCTGGCTCTGGAGCAATAGCATTGTTTTCATCAAGCCAAACGAGTGCGTCGTAATATCTGCGAATATTATCAACATATTTTACAGCCACATCTCCACGTGCATAGCCGTAACGTGTTTTACGGTAGTAACGCTTTTTAATTAGCAGCGGTAAGCGTTTTTTAACATCGGCCCACTTATCTGGACTTGCCCCTTGCTGCTCAGTGATAATACGTGCATCGTTAACATGTCCCCAACCTACATTATATGCCGCCAATGCTAGCCACGTGCGATCTGGTTGCGGAATACGATCAGGAATGCGCTTAATGAGTTTACTTAAGTACTTAGCGCCACCGCGTATGTTTTGCTCAGGTTCTAATCTATTGGTAACACCTACTTGCTTGGCTGTGCTGCGCGTTAGCATCATAATACCACGCACCCCGGTTGGCGATTTTGCTCGTGGGTTCCACATAGACTCTTGATAACTCAATGCTGCAAGCAAGCGCCAGTCGAGAGTACCGGCATATTGCTCAAACCAAGGTCTGTAAGTAGGGAGTGTCTCTTTTATTGCTTCAATATAGGCAAGCGTATTAACGTAGTTAAATTGGCGCACATGGCCAAAATACTTCTCTTCGAGCACGTAAAGCTGGTTACTTTGTTTAACATCTCCAAAAAATGGCACCAATAACGCGTATAAAGAGTCATCTGTTGATTTGTTAAGTATCCACGCAATTGGATCGTTATGTGATACAGAGAAGCCAATACTTAAATTAGGGTGGTAGCGCCTGAATGGCGATAATGTATGGGAATCAGCTAGCGTGTAATCTATTTCACCATCTATAACGGCCTGAAGTAGTTCCTCTTCATCAAATTCTTCGCTTTCGGTCCAGGAGAGTGATGGATTGTTTTTCTTAATTTTTTGTAGGGTAAGCGAATGGCTACTTTTAGCTATTACAGTAAAGTTACCATCTAAATCATCAAATTCTCGCGGACGAACGCGCCCTTGCTTATAAACAAGTTTTTGGCTAATTGTTCTGTAGGTAGGGCCATATCTATATTGCTGCGCGCGCGCTTTATTGTATGTAAGGCCTGAGGCAATTAAATCTAAGTCGCCACTTTCAAGGCGAGCAAACATGTCTGATAAATTAAAAAAGGGGACTATTTCAAGTTCAACACCTAGGTAATCGGCAAAAGCTTGAGAAAGCTCGTATTCAAAGCCTTGCTCGCCTTGAACTGCTTGATAATAATTACTGGCACTAGCCAGCGTACCCACGCGTATTTTATTTTGCTCTTTAATTTGAGCAAGTTGGGTTGACTGTTCTTGCATATCACATGCACATAACAGCATAACTAAAGTAATGATTATTATTAGTTTTTCTTTGAACATTCAGTGCCCCTTATACGCGCTAGCACCCGTTATAGCAAAACTTAGCCATTTCGTCACTTTCCCTTTTATTTTATTAGCTAAAGCGGACTATAAATAAAGCTAAAAAGTTAATTTTATGAAAAGCGCAATTTGGAGTTAAATCTGGATGCTACTTAGACTATAATGTCGCCCTAAAATATCGTTCAATCCCTAACCCCGGATGAAATTATCTATGTTGATCCTTCGTGGTGCACCAGCACTGTCAGAGTTCAGAGTTAATAAAATTTTAGCGCGTTGCAAACAATCGCAACTTCCAGTCACCAACGTATATGCCGAGTATGCTCATTTTGCCGATTTAACATCGCCTTTGAGTGTTGATGAGCAAACCAAGCTTGAAAAGCTATTAACTTATGGTCCTACTATTGCCGAGCATACCCCAGCTGGCACATTAGTACTTGTTACACCTCGCCCTGGTACCATTTCGCCTTGGGCATCTAAAGCAACCGATATAGCGCATAACTGTGGCCTTAAACAGGTCCACCGTGTAGAGCGCGGTATTGCTTATTATATAGAAGGTGAGCTAAGTGCAGAGCAACTTGCGCAAGTAACGGCGTTATTACACGACCGTATGACTGAAGCAACTCATATTGAGCTTGAAGCTGCAGCACAGTTGTTCCGTAATGATTCTCCACGTGAAATGTCATCAGTTGATATTTTAGGTGGTGGTCGCGAAGCGTTAGCTGCCGCAAATGTTGAGCAAGGTTTTGCTCTTGCCGATGACGAAATTGACTACCTAGTAGAAAACTTTAAAAAGCTAGGTCGTAATCCTAACGACATAGAATTATTTATGTTTGCCCAAGCAAACTCAGAACATTGTCGTCATAAAATATTTAATGCTGATTGGACAATTGATGGCATTGAACAGCCAAAATCACTGTTTAAAATGATCAAAAATACTTTTGAGCACAACCCTGAAAATGTATTGTCGGCGTATAAAGATAACGCGGCAGTAATGAAAGGCTCAAAAGCGGGTCGCTTCTTCCCGAATGCGCAAGGTGAATATGCGTATCATCAAGAAGACATTGAAATATTAATGAAGGTAGAGACTCACAATCATCCAACGGCAATTGCACCATTTTCGGGGGCGGCTACCGGTTCAGGTGGTGAAATTCGTGACGAAGGTGCAACAGGGCGTGGTTCTAAGCCAAAAGCAGGTTTAGTTGGCTTTACGGTTTCTAACTTACGTATACCAGGTTACGAGCAACCGTGGGAAAGCGGCTTTGGTAAGCCTGGGCGTATCGTTAACGCACTTGATATTATGATGGATGGACCTCTAGGCGGTGCTGCATTTAATAATGAGTTTGGTCGTCCTAATTTATTAGGTTACTTCCGCACGTACGAAGAAAAAGTAACAAGCCACAATGGGGAAGAGGTACGTGGTTACCACAAACCAATTATGCTTGCCGGTGGTTTAGGTAATATTCGTGCTGATCATGTTCAAAAAGGCGAGATTCCAGTAGGCGCAAAACTAATTGCACTAGGCGGCCCTGCTATGAACATTGGTTTAGGCGGTGGTGCTGCATCAAGTATGGCATCGGGTCAATCAAACGAAGACTTAGACTTTGCCTCTGTACAGCGTGAAAACCCTGAAATGGAACGTCGTTGTCAAGAAGTCATCGACAAATGTTGGCAGTTAGGTGACGAAAACCCAATTGCATTTATTCATGATGTAGGCGCTGGTGGTTTATCAAATGCGTTTCCTGAACTGGTAAACGATGGTGGCCGTGGTGGTAAATTCCAACTACGCGATATCCCTAACGATGAGCCAGGCATGGCACCTCATGAAATTTGGTGTAATGAATCGCAAGAGCGCTATGTACTTGCTGTAGGTATTGAAGACTTTGACCGTTTTGAAGCAATTTGTAAGCGTGAACGTGCACAGTATGCAGTGATTGGTGAAGCAACCGCTGAACCTCATTTAACTGTAGCCGATAGCCACTTTGATAATAACCCTGTTGATTTACCGCTAGATGTATTGTTAGGTAAAGCGCCTAAAATGCACCGCGATGTAACATCTCAGCAAGTAACTGGTACAGCCATAGATGCAAGCGCTATTGATGTAGCTGATGCTGCGCAGCGTTTGTTACGCTTACCTACAATTGCAGAAAAAACATTCTTAATTACTATTGGTGACCGCTCGGTTACCGGTTTAGTAGCACGTGATCAAATGGTTGGCCCTTGGCAAGTACCTGTTGCTAACTGTGCGGTTACTGCGGCAACGTACGATACTTATCACGGTGAAGCTATGTCACTCGGGGAACGTACTCCGGCGGCATTATTAAATTATGGAGCTTCGGCTCGTTTAGCGGTGGCAGAGTCGTTAACTAATATTGCCTGTGCAAATATTGGTAGCCTTGAAAACATTAAGCTATCTGCTAACTGGATGGCTGCAGCGGGTCACCCCGGCGAAGACGCGGGCCTTTACGAAGCCGTAAAAGCGGTAGGCGAAGAGCTTTGCCCAGCACTTGGTTTAACTATACCTGTAGGTAAAGATTCTATGTCGATGAAAACGACATGGAAAAACGATGACGATAGTGTTGAGCAATCAGTAACGTCGCCGTTATCGCTTATTATTACTGCCTTTGGTCGTGTTGACGATGTACGTAAAACAGTAACTCCACAGTTACGCACTGATAAAGGCGACACTTCGCTTATTTTAGTTGATTTAGGTGCTGGTAAAAACCGTATGGGCGCATCGAGCCTTGCACAGGTTTATAAGCAGCTTGGTGATGTTACACCTGATGTAGACAGCCCTGAGTTACTTAAAGGCTTTTACAATGCTATGCAAGCACTTGTAGCAGATAGCAAACTACTTGCTTATCATGACCGTTCAGACGGTGGTTTATTTACTACCGTAACTGAAATGGCATTTGCAGGGCACACAGGTGTAACCGTTGATTTAGCGGGCTTAACAGGCTCAGACTTAGAAGCACTTTATAACGAAGAGCTTGGTGCAGTAATTCAAGTGGCTAACAGCGAATTAGATGCCGTAAATGCTGTATTTGAGCAATATGGTGTTGCTGCAATTAGCCACGTGATTGGCTCGCTTAATAGCGACGATAGCATTGTATTTAACCGCGGCGAGCAAACGGTACTTAATCACACTCGTACTGAATTGCGTACTATTTGGGCCGAAACAACGTACCAAATGCAAGCACGTCGTGATAACCCTGATTGTGCTAAGCAAGAGTTTGATGCCAAGTTTGATGCAAAAGATCCAGGCTTAAACGTAAAACTTAACTTTGACTTAAACGAAGATATAGCTGCGCCATACATTGCAACGGGCGCTAAACCACAAATGGCTATTTTACGTGAGCAAGGCGTTAACTCGCATCTAGAAATGGCTGCTGCGTTTAACCGTGCTGGTTTTGCCGCTGTTGATGTGCACATGAGCGATATACTCGAAGGGCGTTTAACCCTTGAGCAATTTAAAGGCTTAGTGGCATGTGGTGGTTTCTCTTATGGTGACGTATTAGGCGCCGGTGAAGGCTGGGCTAAGTCTATATTGTTTAACGATATGGCACGCGATCAGTTCCAAAACTTCTTCCACCGTGAAAACACCTTTAGCTTAGGTGTGTGTAATGGTTGTCAAATGTTATCAACATTGAAAGAGTTAATTCCGGGTACTGAGCATTGGCCACGTTTTGTAACAAATAAGTCTGAGCGTTTTGAAGCACGCTTTAGCTTAGTTGAAATACAAGAAAATCCATCTGTGTTCTTTAATGGAATGGCGGGATCGCGTATGCCAATTGCTGTATCTCATGGTGAAGGTCATGCAGAATTTGCAAACGATGCCGCCACTAAAGCAGCGCTTGAAAGCGGCACTGTTGCGGTTAAATTTGTAGATAACTACGGTAATCCGACAACGCAATATCCGGCTAACCCGAATGGTTCACCAGAGGGTATTACCGGTATTACCTCTACTGATGGCCGCGCCACTGTAATGATGCCGCACCCTGAGCGTGTGTTCCGCGCTGTTGCTAACTCGTGGCACCCAGATGATTGGAAAGAGGATAGCCCGTGGATGCGTATGTTCCGCAACGCACGTAAAAATGTAGGTTAAAAACGACATATACAAGTTAGATTCATAATCTAGCTGTAAAATAAAAAAGGCTGCACTGCGCAGCCTTTTTTGATTGCGTAGATTTAAAATTACGATAGTTTGTAAAGTATAAATAAAAGCTTATAAGGACAGTATGTTAAAGCGCGTTGGTTTAATTATGGGGGCTGTATTGCTAAGTATAGTGTTGCTTGGCTATGTATTTCGTTTGCCACTATTACAATGGGCTGTAGCGCCTGAGCTTGAAAAAGCAGGTGTTACCTTAAGTTGCTTAGATTTTTCGCTTACGAGTAAGTTAAATGTGCACGTACAAAAAGCCTGTTTAAGTTACCAAAATCAAGAGCTTGCTCTTACAGGCATTACCGCAAATACTCGCCATGTTGAAATTAAACATGCGGCGCTTAATATAAATCCACTTCCTCAAAGTGATAAAGTAAGTAGCCCTGCAACAATTTTAGATTTAGCCCTTCCCGAAAAAAGACCAACAATTACAGTTGAGCAACTAAGTATAAACAGTGAGTTTTTAAATCAACCTTTAATTTTAAGTATTAACGAGCCTAAGCTTAACCAGTTTGTAGTAAGTGGTGATTTAAGTGCCAGCGCAACGCTTTACAATAATAAGGTACAAGGGCAGCTTAAAGTTAGTGATGAATTGCTTAAACAATTACTTAAAACCGATAACGCGTTATTAAGCGGGCTTAGCTTTAATACATCGCAAGCATTTAGCTTTAATGGAATAGAAGGGAGTGCCACTGGTAATTTACAGGCGCGGTATGACTATAAATTTAAAAACTGCGACATTAGTAATAATACTAAAGGGGTGCTAAGCGCTGCGTATAATTTAAATACCCAAAAGCTTGGGCTAGACTCAAGTAAGCTTAAAAACAATGTAACGCTTGGTAATAACTGCCAATCTCTTATTCCTGAAGGTGACTACAAGGCCTTTGCAGTTAAGCAACTTCCCCTTAATTGGCAGTGGGCTTTACCTAAACCAATAAGCCTAGTAGGTAATAATTTAGCCTTGCCGTTAATAACGCTTACAAGCGATGAGCAAAGCGAGCAAGACATAGACATAACTTTTACAGATACGTTTGTTAATACAGTCACGCCTTTACAAAGTGCGCGCACGCAGCTTAAAGCGCAGCTACACACTGATGATATAAAGGCTGTAGTGCTAAATACGCAGCTTGAAAACGCACAACTAAGTGGTAATTACGATATTACGCTTACCGCTTTGCCTGAATTTTTACCGGCTGATGCTAATAATGTAAAAGCCCACGGCGACTTTACACTTACTCAACTCATTGACTCTAAACCCGTAGGTAAAGTAAGTACTACATTTAGCTTTGACAAAGCCGTTGCTTATGGCACGACTATTAACGATTACACAGGTAAACTAGTGGTAAATATGAGTGAAAAGCTCGATGCAAACGTGGTTTTAAAAAGTGAGTTTAAAAGCGTTCAATACGATGAGTATAAGCTCACTGGTATTAACAATACCCTCAGTGCAAAGGCAAACTTAGGCGTGGGTGAGTTATTTGCTCATTTATCTGCGAATACTCAAATAAGTACACTGACAAGCCCGAGCATTGATTTAGAAAATATAAACGTGGATTCAAAGGGCTTGCAAAGCCGAGCGCTTAAAGCGTCTCATCATGTATTTGTAAATGGTATAGAGCTGGTGGCGAATCACCATATTTCAAAAGTAGAACACCCGTTTGAAGTAATAGTTCCGCAGCAAAATGTACTTTCGCTAAATTCAATTATTAGCCAATTTGAGCCGTTAGCTCAACTCACTCAAGGCGAGTTTGGTGGGCGTATTAGTGGCGATGTTAACTTACAAAAAGCCAATTTTTATTTAACTATTGATGATACCAGCGCGCTTTATAACGATTACTTAGCTAATCAGTTTAGGGCGCAACTTAGCGGGCAATATGATTCAGGACAGCTTAATGTTGAGCCTACTACCTTTAACGTTAATGAATTAAGAGCGGGCGCGGTAGTTAATAATATTAATGGCAAAATAGAAGTGGTAAATAATAGCGCGAAAGCATTTGATGTAAGTGGCAATGCGTTTGGTGGGGTATTTGAATTAGATAAATACTCGCTTTTAAAATCGCAGCAAACAGCCAATGTTACTTTTCAAGATATTGATGCGAGTAAACTCATTACCCTTGATGATAAGTCGGGAATTACTTTAACTGGTCGATTAAAAGGGTTGCTGCCCCTTCATTTTAGTGACAGTGGCGTAGAGGTTACAAACGGCAGCTTATTAAACCAAGGCGAAGGTAAGCTTATTATTAGCAATAACGCAGCGTTTGACTCTGTTATGCAACAGCAGCAAGAATTACAGCCTGTACTGAGCTTACTTAAAAACCTTGATATACAAAAACTTAATAGTACAGTAGCACTTAAAAGTGATGGTTGGTTAAATTTAGGTGTTAACTTACAAGGCTTTAATGAGCCACAACAGCAGCAAGTTAATTTTAACTATAACCACGAAGAAAACGTGTTTACGCTACTAAGAGCGCTAAGATTAAGTGACGAAATAACACAAAAAGTTGAGCAGCAATATTCTCAAAAAGGAAACTAATGATGAAAAATTCGTTAAGCATTAAGGCTATCATTGCCCTTGCTGCTATTGGCGCATTGAGCGCGTGTACGCACAGAGTAGAAGTAGCAGCTAAAGAGCCAATAACTATCAACCTTAATGTAAAAGTAGATCACGAAATTCGTGTGAAGGTGGATAAAGAACTCGATACCCTGTTCAGTGACGACAGCGAATTATTTTAGGAGCTAAATGATGACTATAAAAAATAAATTAAGTATTGCCACTTTAATTGGTGCAGTGTGTATGTCGTTTTCGGCGTGGGCGATTAGTTTAGATGATGCTAAAAGCCAAGGATTAGTGGGTGAGAACAGTTCGGGTTATTTAGGCTTAGTAGTACAAAATAGCGAAGCTAAAGCTGTTGTTGAAGAAATTAACGCAAAGCGCAAAGCTCAGTATTTAAAACTAGCTAAAAAGAACAATTTATCGCTCGCCCAAGTAGAAGCACTCGCAGCGGCTAAAACAATCGAAAAAACCCAAAGTGGTCATTATGTTGAAGTAAATGGCAGCTGGGTTAAAAAGTAACATTGAATTTGATACTTAAAAACCGAGCGGTTATGCGCTCGGTTTTTTTATGCCTTCTAAAAGTTGCTGCCAAAAGTCGATGCCTTTTCGCCTTGCAAGTTTAATATTGTGCTCAGGAATAGATTCTGGCTCATCGTAGCTTTCAAGCGCTTCGCTCATACTTAGTTCGCGTATTAAATGCAGTGTAGGGTAAGGAGCTCGGTTTGTGTAATTTGCGGCATCATCTTCCTCGCTGTCGGCAAACACGTAATCGGGGTGAAAATTAGCAATTTGATATTTACCTTCAAAGCCTTGTGCAACCAGTAGCGCATTGGCTAAATCAACTAAATCTAAAAAGTCTTCAAAATCGCTAAAGCCGTTATCAAACAGTATTAATGTGGTTTCGCGATCTGGATTTTGATTAAGCTGTGTGCATTGCTCAAGCATATCCATTACCGCATCATCAATTTTTACTGCTGGGCTAAGTACATAATGAATGCAGTTGTTCTCAACTTCTTTGCGGGCAAATGGGCAAAAGTTATATTTTACAATAACAGACGATACCCACTCACGGGTTTGAGTAATGGCTAAATTGGTCATGCTTGTGGCTCTAAATACTGATTAATTATGGTTAATGTTTTTTTAATGGCGCCTTGGTTTTTTAATACGCACTGCTGCGCTTTATTCCCTAAAGTTTGGCAAGCTTTAGTGTTTTGGCTTAAGTTAATTAATTGTGTAGCAAGCTCATCAGTGTTTTCAACAACCACAGCGCCTTTTAATTTTATAAGCTCAGGATATACATGATCAAAATTATACGTATGTGGGCCAGTTATAACTCCGACCGAAAAAGCTGCAGCTTCAAGTGGGTTATGCCCGCCGCGGCGAATTAAACTACCGCCTACATAACTTACATTACCAGCGCCATATAAACATTGCAGCTCGCCAAGTGTATCAGCTAATAGTACTTGCTCGTTTTGATAGTTATCGTTACTACGACGGCTAAAGCTAAGGGGGCTTTGAGCTAACGTGTCGGCTACTTTATCAAATTGCTCAGGGTGTCGAGGGGCAATAACTAAAAGCGAATTAGGGTGTTTTTTTAATAGTTGCTGGTGGGCATTTAATATCATTTCGTGTTCAAGTGGGTGAGTAGAGCCTGCCACCCATACAAAACGCTCTTGGGTTTTATATTCTGCTTTAAGGTTTGCAACTGAGGCTAGCTGCTCATTGCTTGGATTTATATCAAACTTAATTGAGCCTGTAACATGGCTTTTTGAGGGGGGTAAACCGAGCTCAATAAACCGCGCGGCATCTTTTTTATTGTGACTTGCAAGTACCGTGATTGAACGCATAATTATTTGCGTTAATTTGGCAACCTTTTGATACCCTTGTTGCGATTTTTCGCTCAAGCGAGCATTAAGTACCAGTACCGGAATATTCTTTTTATGGCTTATTGCCATTAAGTTTGGCCAAAGCTCGGTTTCCAATATGCATAGTGCTTGTGGGTTTAAACGTTTTAAAAACCGGGCGGTCGAAAACGGGAAGTCCATAGGTAAATAACTACACGCCGCGGTATTTTTAAATTGATTAATTATTTGCTCGCGACCTGTAGGGGTATTACAGGTAATAAGTATATTAAGCTGTGGGTGTTGTTTTTGCAGCGCTTTAATAAGTGGTGCAGCTGCAAGTACTTCACCTACAGAGGCGCAGTGTACAACTAACGGTTTGCCTTTACTTGTAAATAAGCTTTTGCTCACAAAGCCAAAACGTTCTTTAAAGTGTGCGCGGTAGCCTTTGTTTTTTTTACCTCTTAATACATATAAGTAAAATACAATCAGCGGGCTAATTAAAATTAAAGCGAATGAGTAAAAAATGCGTGCCATACTGAACTTTTATTGAGGTAAGTGCCCTTAGTTTAACGCGAAAGTGATAATTTCTGAACATGTGAAGCACTAAATTATGTTCCAGTTCAGCTATATTCCTATAAAATACACACAACTAAATAAAACTGTGGAATAATGGATTTAATTTTTTCCTGCCATTTCAGTTCCTAGAGGAATTTTTCATGTCAATTATCGATTCTGTGGCAACAAGCTACGTTGAAAGTTTAAACCGTCATCAAGCCTTATTTGAAACGATGGAGGCTTATCATCAAGAGTCTATGCAGTTATTAGAAGCATGCCATAGTGCATTACAAGCTGGTGGTAAGGTTATTTGGTTTGGTAACGGCGGAAGTGCGGCTGATGCTCAGCATTTGGCGGCCGAATTTGTAGTACGTTATAAATTAGAGCGCGGACCGCTTGCGTCTATGGCGCTCACAACCGACACGTCAATTCTTACTGCGCACAGTAACGACTACCATTTTGATACCGTGTTTGAGCGCCAAGTTCAGGCGCTTTGTAAACCAGAAGATTTAGTCATTGGTTTAACAACCTCAGGTACCAGTGCAAATATTAATTTAGCACTTGAAGCCGCTAATAAAATTGGCGCATTTACTGTTGCATTAACAGGCCGTGATGGCGGAAAAGTAAAAAACATTGCCAAGCTGCCAATTATTATCAAAAACGATGAAACAGCACGTATTCAAGAAGCGCATATGTTTATTGGCCACTGGTTATGTGAAGCCATAGATATGGTTGTTGCGGAGCAGCAGTAATGGATTTATCGCTATTAAAAAACTTATCTAAAGCGCGTATTTTAGTGGTGGGCGATGTAATGCTTGATCGCTACTGGTACGGTGACACCGGGCGTATCTCGCCAGAAGCGCCAGTACCCGTTGTTAAGGTAAGTAAGTTTGAAGACAAAGCCGGTGGCGCAGCCAATGTTGCTAAAAACATTGCTAGGCTTGATGCCAAAGTTGGGCTACTTGGCTTAATTGGCGAGGATGAAAGCGGGCAAATTTTAGAAAATATTTTAAAAGGTGAAAAAATAAGTTCACAGCTTGTGAGTGTATGTGATTTACCGACTATTTCTAAAATGCGCGTTATTAGCCGCCATCAACAACTTGTACGCCTTGATTTAGAAGAAACCTTTAGCGAGCAGCACAGCCAGCTGTTATTAAATCGCTTAGAGCTGGTGCTTGATGAATACGACTTTGTGGTGTTTTCTGATTACAGTAAAGGCTCGCTCAGCTTAATTAAAGAGATGGTGAGTATTGCCAAAGCGACGGGTAAAACCGTGCTTATCGATCCTAAATCGCCAGACTTACACTTATACGAGGGCGCAGACTACATTACGCCTAACTTGCATGAGTTTAATTTAGCAGGTGGTAAAACCGGCTCTGAAGAAATTTTAGCGCAAAGTGCCCGTGAGCTTATTAGTAAAAATGGTATTAAAGCCATGCTACTTACACGCTCAGAGCAAGGTATGTCGTTAATTAATGCCGATGAAAAACACGACTTTGCAGCTCAGCAGCTAGAAGTAAGCGATGTAACTGGCGCAGGTGATACCGTTATTGCAACTTTAGCTGTAATGCTTGGGGCAGGTATGGCCCCTAAAGATGCAGTAGAAATTGCTAATTTAGCCGCCGGTATTGTAGTAAGTAAACTTGGGGCAGCCACAGTGTCACCAGAAGAGCTAAGCCAAAAGCTAGGCCAATACTTACACATTAATGGCGAGCACTACCAAACTCCGTTTGATGATGTACTGCAGCATATTGAGTTTGCAAAACAAAACGGCGAAACCATTGTATTTACGAATGGTTGTTTTGATATTTTACATGCAGGGCATGTCCGCTACTTAGCACAAGCTAAAGCGCGCGGAGATAGACTCGTTGTTGGGTTAAATAACGATGAATCTATTACCCGTTTAAAAGGCCCTGAGCGCCCGATAAACCCGCTTGATGAGCGGGCAATAGTATTAAGTGCACTTGCCTCTGTTGATTGGGTAATCCCCTTTGGTAGCGCTGAGGAAAACGATACACCCGCTAAATTAATCGAGCAAATTAGCCCTGATATTTTAGTAAAAGGTGGCGATTATACTGTAGACCAAATTGCGGGCGCCGATCATGTACTGCGCCATGGCGGAAAAGTAGAAGTACTGACATTTTTAGATGGCTGCTCTACATCAAAAGTGATTAGTAAAATAAAGCAGTAATATAAATATTCATAATAAAAAGGGTTGAAAACGCAGTTTTCAACCCTTTTTATTATCACTCTACAACTTTTAAAAGTTATATTCGTACTTAGCAAACGCTGATGTGTCGTTTTCAGCGCCATCATTGTTCGATGCAAAAGCGCCCAGTGTTAAACGTCCACCCATTGCAAGTTGCCTGTAACGCAGTTCAACCTGTTTTGAGTTATAACCAGTTTTAGTAATTGTATTACCTAAATCTGGGTTACTAGGGTAGCGGTCGCGATTATCGCTGTTGTAATCAACGCTACGTAGTTTTACTTGCCAGTCATCACCGTTTGAAAGTTGCCCAAGCAGTGTTAAAACCACCGATTGTGCATCGTTATCAAAGGTTGAGCCTATGGTGCGGCCATGGTAACGGTAACCTGATTTATAATCTGAGTGCTCGTAATAACAGTTTTCATTAGTTGATTCAGCAGTGCACGAAACACCCGTATCGATATATTCAACATTCACTAATACATTTTGATCGTAAATACGTTGGGTCGTTTGCACACCAAATAAATAAGCTCTGTCGGCCGGTTTAAACTGTGAGCTGGCATCTTCACCTATGGTACTGGCATAAATGGCATAGGGGTGGCTAAATAATGTATCAGACCAACGAACGTCAATACCGGCAAGCTGGTTACCAATTTTAGACTCTAATGAGCTATCGCAACTTTCATTGCCGTCAATACAGTTGGTTTGCCCAGTAATAACATCAATAAAGTCACCGGCAGAGCTTGGTTGGCCTTCGCCAGCCCATTGTGCAGACCAACTTAACGCAATTTCCAACTCTTGAATTGGACGAAAGTTTAAACGGCTGCTCCACAGTAACGCATCAGGAATTACGCGGGTTGATTCCAGCTTTGCCATTTGGGCGGTAAAGCTCCATTGGCCTATCCAGCTTAACCACGGTGTTTCAAAAGCAGTGCTTTGCTCACGCGTTACACTTAGTGCAGGTAAAGGCTTGGCATTACCTGAAATAATTAAACTGTTATCAACACCCGGTCCCCAAAATTGCTCTACGGCGCCGGCTCTAAAAATCCAATTACCTAAGCGGTATGCTAAATAGCTATCGTCAAATGAAGTGTCGTTACAATCTTCAAGCGCTTGATCATCTAAGGCTATATCATCAGTTGTTTTACCTTCAATTAAACACTTTTTGCCATCGTTTCGGTAGTTAATAGCAACCTTTGCTGCAAAATTATCCCCAAGATAAGCATACGCTGCGCTTACTTCAGATTCTTGAGTGTTTGTAGCGCCAAAGCTTGTAGCTAGAATTGGATCTGATGCTGCAAAAGCTGAAAGTTGTACACTATGAGAACTACCATTTTCTGATTTATAACGATGTTTTACACGAAGTAACGCATCTTGTAAGCTCGGTGATAAAAGCTCAAGCTTGGTAGACTCAACCTCTCCAATAAAGCTTTTCCACATTAAAGGGTACGTTGTTACGGGCGCTAAAATAACGCCAGCATCAGCAAGCTGTTGAATATCGGCTCTGAGTCCGTAGTCATCTGGTTTTACCCATGGCTCTGCATTTACTGATACGCTCATAGCGCAAAATAGAGAAGAAAGTAGGAAAATTCTGTTTCGCAAAGTTCAGATCCTTGTGATTAAGATTGCGGCTAAGTTTACCAACCTAGGGCGGTTAATGCAGTAAATAATCAAAATAATAGCGTTAATTTAATGTATAAAAATGTAACCTATCTATCGTAAAAACTATGGTGTTGATATACTGCTGCGCAAATAGGAAATAGAGAATGCAATGAGCAACAAACGACTTTTATTTATACCCGTATCATCACCGCAAGGGATTGGTGAATACATGCGCTCGTTGTTGCTAGCTCAAAGCCTACAAAATGAATGCTCAAATACTCTCGATATACACTTTATTTTAAATAAGCACACTGCTTATGCTAAAAGCTGTCCATTTAATACAACTTTACTCGAACATTCGCCGACAAAAGAGCTTGATAAGGTATGTCAATTTATAACTGAATATAAACCAGATGTTGTAATCTTTGACTGCGCAGGGCGCGCTGCACATATGAAGGCGGCTAAAAAAGTAGGCGCAAAAGTAGTGTTTATTTCTCAGCACGCAAAAAAACGTGCTAAAGGCTTAAAGCTTAATCGTATTAATTTAATAGATAGTCATTGGGTAGTGCAACCCGATTACTGTATTGAGCCACTTAGCTGGGCAGAAAAAACCAAAATAGATATGTTTTCGCTAGCTATGCCCAAAAATGTGGGGCCTTATATTGCGTTTTCTTCAAAGCAACAAACTCAGCAAGTGCTAGATACCTATAAACTCGACAAAAAAGATTATTTTATTGTTAGTGCAGGCTCTGGAGGTCATTTGCTCAATGGTGAGAATTGCGCAGATGTTTTTTTTGCTGCCGCAGAGCAAATCTCATCTAAAACGGGATTAAAAGGGATGGTGGTCTTTGGCGCTAATTATAATAAGACCTTACCAACATCGAGTACAGTAATTAGTCTCACAAGCTTAGATAATAGTGAGTTTTTATCGCTGTTGGAACAAGCTAAATTTGCACTATTAAGTGCAGGCGATACCCTTTTGCAAGCTATTGCTGTAAACACTCCTGCTGTTGCTTGTGCTATTTCAAAAGATCAAAATGAACGCCTAACTAGCTGTGAAAGTACAGGCGTAGTACTTAAAGCTCGTTTTGATAAAAACGACATTATAAATAAAGTAGAAGCCTTACTTATAGAGCCTCACTTTAAAGAACTTTTGAGTAAATACTCACAGTTTAAAAATGCGCAAGGTTATGATGTTATAACCCAAGGTGTAAAAAATATGCTATTGGATAAGCATTAATGAATGTTGTTATTGTAATTGATTCATTAGCGGGTGGTGGTGCTGAAAAAGTGATGCTAACCCTTGCTCAGCAGCTTATAAAAGAGCATTGCGTAACCATTTTATCGCTGGCAGATAATTTTGAATACGCTATACCCGAGCAAATAAAGGTAGAGAGTTTATTTACTGATAGGGCATCTAAAGTCGATCGCTTTTGGAAAATAAATAAAAGCGTAGCAAAGTTAGAGGCCTGGTTTAGTAATAAACAACAAGACATAGGCGCGATAGATTTAGTACTTTCAAACCTTGATAGAAGTAATAATTTACTCGCTAAAAGTGCGGTTAAAAATGTGCATTTTGTTATGCATAACTCCGTAAACGCAGAGCTTGCTAGGCAAAAAAAGTTAGGGCCATTTTCATATCGCTATCTTAAAAAATCAAAACAAAACTTAAATGGCAAGTCACTAGTTTGCGTATCTAAAGGGGTAGAGCAAGAAATCAACCAAGGCGATTTAATTACGCCAAGTGCAATAACCACTATTTATAATCCATTTGATTTAGCTGATATAAAACGCCAATCTAATGAAGTAAATACGGCTATCCCGCAGTCACCTTACTTAATTCATGTTGGTCGCTTAGCTAAGCAAAAGCGACACGATATTTTATTTGCAGCGTTTGCCAAGCTTGATAAAAAATATAAATTGGTACTTTTGTGTAATAAGCCAGTAAAGGCATTTAAACTTGCAAAAGAGTATGGCATTGAAGAGCAACTTATTGTGCCAGGGTTTGAGCAAAACCCTTATAACTGGATTAAACACGCGCAAGCGTTAGTTTTAAGCTCTGACTTTGAAGGTTTGCCAACAGTTTTAATTGAGGCGTTAGCAGTGGGTACGCCTGTAGTAAGTACAAACTGTACCTTTGGGCCGAGCGAAATATTAACAGGCGAACTGGCTAATTACTTAGTACCTGTAGAAAATAGCGAAGAGCTATCGGCTAAAATAAAGCAAGTTTTAGCAAATAAGCCTAATGTAGAAAATGCGGGTATTTTGCAAAAAGTGAATGCTGAACTAGTAGCTCAGCAGTATTTAGCTTTAAGCTGTTAGCCTCTTTTCGTAAAGAGTACACAAAGCTTCCCAATCATTACTTTGCCAATTGAAGACGTTATTACGGCCTTGCTCTTTTAGGAATGAACGCTCCAAGCGCGCCATATTACGTTGTTGCCATTGAGGGTTCGGTGCTTTTAACTCCCCCCTATCAAAATCGATAATATATACGTCGCCTTTTTCATTAAATAAAATATTATTGATATTTAAATCGGCGTGATACACCCCTTTGTTATGAAATAGCGCAATAGTGTTGGCTATACTTTCAAGCTCACTACTATTTAAAGGGCGCTCAATTAGAACGTCGAGCAGGCTTTTAGCGCCGCTAACAGCTTGTGTAATTATATCACCTCGGTAAATCAAACCACTTTGAGATACTTTAGCTGCAATGGGCTTTGGCACATTTAGGCCTAGTTCAATAAGCTTTACCATTAAGCTAAATTCTTTATATACGCGTGTATTTTCAAGTCCAGGATAAAGGTATTGATCGCTTAATAGCTTACCAACTAACCCACCGCGCCAATAATGCCTTAGTACTGCAGTTAAATCATCGTGCTTAAAAAACCATGCTATAGCGCGGCCTTTTTTAGCGCCCACTATTTTATTTTTCTTTTGCCAATATTCTGCATCAAACCAGTTTATATCAACAAGGTTAAAATAATCTGGGTGGCTTAAAATAGTGTGCTTGCCTTGCTTTCGTGTCTTAAACATAGCTCGTTAAAATAATTCAATAATAGGTCTATATTAACGTGTTTTATGGCGCAGGATAAGTGCTTGCATTAACGCGAGTATAATTTAAGATCCCATCATATTATTTAAAACCTAACGGAATGCGTGACTCAAGTGCCTAATTACTCCTCTATTTGTATTTTAAGACTCTCTGCCATTGGTGATGTGTGTCATGCCGTTAGTGCTGTTCAAGCAATTCAAAAAGCGCATCCTAATGCAAAAATAACGTGGGTAATGGGTAAAGTAGAGGCTATGTTACTTGCTGATTTACCAGGTGTAGAGCTGGTAATATTTGATAAAAAAGAAGGTAAGGCTGCGCTTAAAAAATTAAAAAACACCTTTAAAGGTAAGCAGTTTGATGTGCTTCTTAATATGCAGGTGGCACTAAGAGCAGGCTTTGTAGCACGCTGTATACCTGCAAAAGTTAAATTAGGGTTTGATTGGGCGCGCTCAAAAGAGCTACACAGCTTATTTATAAATAAACGCATAGCAGCGCAAAAAGAGGCGCATGTATTAGAGGGCTTTAAAGGTTTTGCTAAAGCGATAGGGGTAAATGATTATGAACCCAGCTGGCAAATGCCTTACACGAGAGAAGATGAAGTTAAAGCGGATGAGTTATTAGGGCAAGACTATTTAGCTAATAAGTTATTTGTTATTTCGCCAGCGGCTAGTAAAGCTCAGCGTAATTGGTTGCCTGAACGTTATGCCGCACTTGCAGAACACGCACGCGCGCAAGGTTTTAACGTTGCTTTAACAGGCGGGCCTACCGAGCTTGAAGTAAACTTAGCAGAGAATATTATAAAACACTGTAACAGCCCTATTTTAAATCTTGTAGGTAAAACAAAACTTAAAGAGTTGCTATGTGTTTTGAAAAGAGCTGATTTAGTACTTGCCCCAGATACCGGCCCGGCTCACATGGCAGTAACGGTTGGCACGCCAGTAATTGGTTTATATGCACACTCAAACCCGGCTCGTACCGGCCCTTATTTATACCAAGACTACGTAGTTGAGGTTTATCATAAAAATTTACTTAAACAAACCGGTAAAACTGCGCAGCAAGTACCGTGGGGTACCCGAGTAAAGGGCGATGATTTAATGGGCCAAATAAGCGTAGAAAGCGTTAAGGCAGTGTTTGATCATGTTGTATTAAAAGAATCTTTATAATGACTGAACTACAAAATAAAGCCCTTTTTTTAGACCGCGATGGTGTTGTTAACGTTGATCACGGCTATGTATATCAAAGTGAAGAGTTTGAATTTATTGACGGCATTTTTAGCACCTGTAAAAAGTTTTATGATGCAGGCTACAAAATTATAGTAGTGACTAACCAATCAGGTATTGGGCGTGGTTATTATACCGAAGCTGATTTTTTAGCGCTCACTCAGTGGATGAAAACGCAATTTAGTAACCACAATATTGAAATTGCCGATGTTTATTTTTGTCCTCATCACCCTAAAAAGGCTTTACCAGAATATTTAAAGCAATGTGATTGCAGAAAACCAGCTCCCGGTATGTTACTACAAGGCATTAAAGAGCATAACATCGACCCCAAGCACTGCATTATGGTTGGCGATAAACTTAGTGATATGCAAGCTGCAAAAAAGGCACATATTGCTACACGTGTTCTTGTACGTTCAGGTCAAAGTTTTGACGAAAACGCAAAGCAATCTGCTGATCTAGTAATTGATTCAATAAATGATTTACCTGCATTTATAACATTATAAATCTAACCCTCTTATTAGTGTGTAAAGTGGCAGGAATTCCTGCCACTGCATGTGTTTGCGATAAACTGCAAACCGTGCATTTTACTCATGAAACTTTTACAATACCCACCATATTAAACAGTACCTGTTTACCCGTTCAATTAAATGGAGACCACAGATGAGAGCATCTGCTTTTTTTAGCCAGCTACAGCAGCAAATTGAAGACGTAAAAACCGAAGGTTTGTATAAAAACGAACGTATTATAAAGTCTCAGCAACAAGCTGAGATAGAAGTTGCATCAGGCAAAGTAATAAATTTTTGCGCGAACAATTACTTAGGTTTAGCAAATAGCCCTGAGCTAATAAAAGCAGCTCAAAATGGTTTAAACGATCATGGCTTTGGTGTTGCTTCTGTTCGCTTTATTTGTGGCACGCAGGATATTCATAAAACACTTGAGCAAAAAATTAGTGCATTTTTAGAAACCGAAGACACCATTTTATACTCGTCTTGTTTTGATGCTAATACAGGCTTGTTTGAAACAATTTTGGGGCCAGATGATGCCATTATCTCTGATTCATTAAACCATGCGTCAATTATTGATGGCGTACGTTTATGTAAAGCTAAGCGTTTTCGCTATGCGAACAACGACATGGCCGATCTTGAAAAGCAACTTATTGCTGCAGACGAAGCGGGTGCTAAAACTAAACTAATTGCTACCGACGGCGTGTTTTCTATGGACGGCGTAATTTGTAATTTAGAAGCCGTGTGCGACTTAGCCGATAAGTACGATGCTCTTGTAATGGTAGATGACTCTCATGCGGTAGGCTTTGTTGGCGAAAACGGTAAGGGTACACCAGAGTATTGTAATGTACTTGACCGAGTAGATATTATTACTGGTACATTAGGTAAAGCACTTGGCGGCGCATCAGGTGGTTACACCTCAGGTAAAAAAGAAATTGTAGAATGGTTACGCCAGCGCTCTCGTCCATACTTGTTTTCTAATTCACTAGCACCTTCGATTGTTACAGCATCAATTAAAGTACTCGAAATGCTAGAAAATGGTGGTGAACTTCGCGCTAAGCTTTGGTCAAACGCTAAATACTTCCGTGAACAAATGGAAGCTGCAGGCTTTACCTGTGCAGGTAAAGACCATGCCATTATCCCTGTTATGTTAGGCGACGCTAAAGTAGCATCACTGATGGCTGATAAATTACTTGCAGAAGGCATTTATGTGACTGGTTTCTCATTCCCAGTTGTACCAAAAGGCCAAGCCCGTATTCGTACGCAAATATCAGCAGCGCATAGCATTGAGCAGCTTGATACAGCGATCGCTGCCTTTACCCGCATTGGTAAAGAAATGGGTGTTATTTAAATTTTTTATAAACCGAGGCCAGTCCTCGGTTTTTTAGTTGAGTGTTAATGATGAAAGCATTATCTAAATTAAAAGCAGAACCGGGCATTTGGATGACAGATGCGCCAAAACCAGAAGTTGGCCATAACGATCTGCTTATTAAAATTCGCAAAACGGCTATTTGTGGAACCGACGTTCATATTTATAAATGGGACGAATGGGCAAGTAAAACGATACCTACGCCTATGGTGGTTGGCCACGAATATGTAGGTGAAGTAGTTGATATGGGTCAAGAAGTTCGTGGCTTTGCTGTTGGCGACCGCGTATCTGGCGAAGGCCATATTACCTGTGGGCATTGTCGAAACTGCCGTGCTGGGCGTGTTCATTTATGTCGTAATACCACAGGTGTTGGTGTTAACCGCGAAGGCGCTTTTGCTGAATATTTAGTTATTCCTGCATTTAACGCGTTTAAAATTCCAGATAACATTTCAGATGAACTAGCGTCTATTTTTGACCCGTTTGGCAATGCTGTACACACAGCGCTTTCGTTTGATTTGGTGGGTGAAGATGTCCTTATTACAGGCGCTGGCCCAATTGGTATTATGGCTGCAGCCGTTGCAAAACATGTAGGTGCACGCCATGTTGTAATTACTGATGTAAATGAATATCGCTTAGAGCTTGCCCGTAAAATGGGGGCTTCACGTGCTGTAAATGTTGCCAATGAAAAGCTCGAAGATGTAATGAATGATTTAGGCATGACAGAAGGCTTTGATATTGGCCTTGAGATGTCAGGCGTGCCAAGTGCATTTAATTCTATGCTTAATAACATGAACCATGGTGGTAAAATTGCCATGTTAGGTATTCCGCCATCAGATATGGCGGTAGATTGGAACCAAGTTATTTTTAAAGGCTTAGTGATCAAAGGCATTTACGGTCGTGAAATGTTCGAAACCTGGTACAAAATGGCAAGTTTGATTCAATCAGGTCTTGATCTAAACCCAATCATAACGCATCAGTATTCTGTAGATGACTTCCAAGCTGGCTTTGATATGATGATTTCAGGTCAGTCAGGAAAAGTAATTTTAAACTGGGATTAATTCCACAAAAAATTACAAGAAGGGCGGCTATGGCCGCCTTTTTTATTTAATTTATTAAAGAGATTTCAATGGCATTTAAACATATTTCTATTGCGCAAACGCATGAGCTGTTAGATAAAGAAGACGTAGTAATTGCAGATATACGCGACCCAAACTCGTATCAAGCAGGGCATATTCCAGGCTCTGAGGCTCTATCAAATGCAAATATAGCCCAATTTATGATGGAAAAAGAATTCGACCAGCCCATTATTATAGTGTGTTACCACGGCATGAGCTCGCAAGGTGCTGCAAGTTACTTAGTTGAGCAAGGCTTTGAAGATGTGTATAGCATGGATGGCGGCTTTACTGCCTGGGAAGCTTCATATAGTGAGAAAGTAGAACGATGATTGAACTTGGCAGTTTAAATAACCCGCGCGCCGCACAAGGCTTTATAGATTATTTAAAAAGCCAAGGTTTACAAGGGCAGTTAAGCTCCTCTGATGGTAGTAATGTAATAATTAGCGTTGCGCCTGAGCATTTTCATAAAGTACAACCTTTATGGGATGAGTTTGTACAAAACCCTAATCATGCACGCTATCAGCAAGCTTCTTGGGATGTAGGAAGTACGCAATCAGGACTTACCTACCAAGGACAGTCGCTTAACTTAATAGCGCGATTTAAAGCCCTTAGCTGGTTAAACCAAACGGTAAGTATTGTAAGTGTAATTATTTATTTTGCATTTTTACTCGGCGGCTTTGAGAAAATATACACCGCGCTTCAATTTAATCCTGCTCAGCCTTTAAGTTGGCTTACACCTGCACTTGTGCATTTTAGTGCTATGCATATAGTGTTTAATTTAATTTGGTGGATGTCGCTTGGTGATAATATTGAAAAACAGTGTGGTAAAATTAGCTTAGTAGGGCTTTTTGTTGTAACTGCGCTTATTAGCAACTGGGCTCAGTACCTAATTGTAGGCCCCAATTTTGGTGGCTTAAGCGGTGTGGTATATGGGTTATTGGGCTTTTGCTGGATCCATAGCTATTTAAACCCTAAGCGGCCTGCGCTAGTTAGTACACCAATCATTGGCTTTATGCTTATTTGGCTAGTACTTGGTTTTGCTGATGTATTATTTGTTGGCATGGCAAACTGGGCACATTTAGGTGGGCTTTTAAGCGGTATGGCCTACGCATTTACCGCTAATATTTTTAATGCAAAAAAATAGCTCTCTAGTGATACAGGTATTTAGTAAACAAGACTTCACGGATGATCTCTTGTCCTGTTTCTTCTTTGAGTAACATTTTTAATTTTTCAGCACATTTTGCTCTGATCTCTTCACGACCAGTTAACGACTTTATTTTTTCTTCAGGCTCTTTTGATAGTATTTCAACCAAGGCATCACGTAGTAATGGTGTATGGTGCTCAACAATAGCAATATCTGAAGTATCGGTTAGCATTAAATCGATAGTAACCCTTACGTAGCCCATTTTTTTACTAGAGGCGCCAATATAGTTAGTGATTATATCTGGCTCAAAACCAAAGTATCCTACGCTCGACTCCGCACGAGCAGTTAAGCTCATTATGCTAGCTAAAAGTGTAAAAAGACCTGCGTATACTATTTTTTTCATAATTTAGTGCATTTCCGTAAACCAGTTATAAATAGTTTATACTTAATAGTAGGTAATAAACAGCGCCAAGCAATTATTTATCTGCAATAAAACATCACTTTTTCAAATGCTTTGGCAATGTTATCATCGCGTTGGTTTTTATTTTATCGAGCTATTGTGATTACTTATCCCTTGTCTATTTCTGCTAATTGGCAGTCCACTTCATCTGTAAGTGATTTATCTTCTGCTGAACAAGAATGGCTATTTGAGCCAAATTCTTTAACCGCTAAATTAAAAAGTAAATCACAAATATTTAGTGTGAAAGTTTTAAGTGAGCAACTATTTACTTTAAGTCCTGAGCAACAAAATTTGCTAAGTTGTGCTACTCAAACAGCAATTAATCGAGAAGTTATTTTACTGTGCGATAACGTACCTATGGTATATGCACAAAGCTGGTTACCTAAAAGCGATGCAAGCAACCCGTTGCATAATATAGGGGAGCGTCCGTTAGGGGATGTGATTTTTCAAGACCCTGCATTAAAGCGTACAGAGATAGAAATAGCCTCTTTCAACTTCTCTCATTCAATACAACAATTAGTGACGTTGCTAAACTTACCAAACAGAGAGCTTTTAGGGCGTCGTAGTGTTTTTTCCCTACACGAATATCAATTTTTAGTGTGCGAAGTATTTTTACCAGGAGCGTATTTGTACTCATGAAATTAGCCTCATTGCATATCAAGCATATTCCTTTTTATATTCAACTAATGCGTATCGATAAGCCAATAGGTACTTTATTACTCCTGTGGCCTACATACTGGGCTTTATGGCTTGCTAATAGCGGTATGCCTAGTTTGCTTAACTTTATTGTATTTACACTGGGAGTGGTTGTTATGCGCAGCGCCGGTTGCGTTATTAACGATTTTGCAGATAGAAAAATAGATGGAGCTGTTAAGCGCACTGCAGGGCGCCCGCTCGCTACTGGGCAAGTAAGCGCTGGTGAAGCATTAAGCTTATTTGCACTGCTTATTACCATTGCTTTTGTACTCGTGATGTTGTTGGGTATAAACACTATATTATTGTCGTTTGGGGCGCTTGCTTTAGCATTTTGTTACCCTTTTATGAAGCGTTATACCCAATTACCCCAAGTGGTTTTAGGTGCTGCGTTTGGCTGGGCAATTCCAATGGCCTATATGGCATCGATTAATTCAGTACCATCGCAAGCGTGGCTATTATTCATTGCTAATATCTGCTGGACTGTAGCCTACGATACTATGTATGCAATGGTCGATAGAGATGACGATTTAAAAATAGGGGTAAAGTCTACAGCCATCTTATTTGGTCAATTGGATCGTCATATTATTTTTATATTAAATACTGTATTTATCGCAATTGTTGCTTTTATTGGGCTAAGTAATAATTTAGGTGCGGTATTTGGCGTTGGCGTAAGTGTTGCTGCGGGTTTACTTATTTATCAGCAAACACTTATTCATAAGCGCGATAGAAGTGATTGCTTTAAAGCATTTTTAAATAACCATTATGTGGGCTTAGCTATTTTTATAGGGTTACTAGTTTCTTATCCTATGGTAGTTTAAAACCTCCAGACAGGCTTTAAACTACTTATTATTACTACCTTGGTGGGTCTATAATACCGCTTATAGAAGCGTTTTTTCTAAACCATCCGGCTATAGAGTAACGCTCATCAACGGCGGGTAATACTTCATGGGCAAAACGCTCACTTTCAAACATAACTAATGTACCCGCGGTTGGTTTAATCGTTATTTCAATTTCTTTACTTTTAGGTTTATAAATAACAAGTTCGCCACCTTGTTCAGGTGTATTTAAATAAAGCACAGTTGTAAATACGCGATTAGAGCGTCCTTTAAATACATCTATATGTTTTTTATAAAAGTCACCATTCGTATACTTTGCATAGTGACATTCGTAATCAAATAACCCCATAAAAAAAGTACGGTTTAGCGTTGTTTTTATACTTTGCATAATAGCTTGATAGGTAAGCTGCGCCTGAGAGCTGCCATCAAACCAATAGGTTTTATCTTTACGAATAGTTTTATCTATTTGCAAATCGTTTAAACGGCCAATACCGGCAAGACTAAAGTGAGGGTTTATACGGTGACAATCGGTTACTAACTCATTAACTAATTCAGCAATAAGCGCGTTATGAATTACGGCGTATCCTTGGCGTTCTATATCATCTAAATAGACATCGGAACCAAAAAGTGTGTTCATTCATGTCAGCTGTTTAAAAAAGGTGCGACAGTGTAGCCGAAAAATAGCTAAAAGCTACTGTTTATTATGCCGCACTTTTTTTAATAATTAGTTAAACGTAGTGCCTGCTTTTTTAATTAGCGATAGTAAGTGCTCTACATGTTCACTAATCGCTGTTTGTTGGCTTGTTTGCACTACAAGCTGTTCATGGCTTAAATCTTTATTCGTTTTTAATTGCACTAAATTCGAGTGTTCAGCAATTGTATTAGCATGCTCAATACTTGCAATTGCAAAGTGATTAGACTTAACAACGCCCGCCATTACTTGCTCAATACTGCCTACTTTAATACTTGATGATTTGTTTAAAGAGTCAATGGCTTCGTTTAGCATAGTTTGTACTTGTTTTGATTGGGAAAAACAACCGTACATAGGGTAACCATCTAAGTCGTGCTTACTAATATCGTTTTTATGAGCCAGAGGGTGGTTTGTTGACACAAATAAAACAAGCTGATCAGGTAAATGTATATCGCTTCCAATACTATTAATAGCTTGCGAATATACGCTTATGTCTATTTCTCCTTGTTGGAGTTTACGTGTCAGTTCTTGCTGGTCTTGTAGTTGCATCTCTATTTTAATGTGAGGGTACTGCGCTAAAAATTGTCCGCACGAAATAGGCACTATGCTACTGGCCTTATTGGTATAGCCAATAACTAGCTTTTCATCAGCGTTGCCATTAACAGATTGAAAAATTCGTTTTTTAGTTAGTTCAAGTTCCGACAGAGTGTTTTTCGCGTAATCAAGAAAAAGCTCGCCTTCAGGCGTTAATTTAACAGAGCGGGTTGAGCGTTTAACTAATTCATATCCCATTTCATCTTCAAGAGTTTGAATGCTGCGCGTAAGCGCTGAAGTACTGATTTGGGTTTGCTCAGCTGCTTGTCTAAAGTGACGTAACACACCAAGCGCTACAAATTGCTCTAATTGTTCAAATCTCACTTTATAGTCCCTTTTTATAAGTAAGTCGCAGTTACCGCGAACATCAAATATATTAATTTTTATTCTAAAGATTAGTAAAATTTAATACTGAAATACGTTTGCAAGTTCATGCATGATTTAGGCAGGATACCCCCCTTTAAGTATTAATTAAAGAGAAAAGCGACCAAATAGTATTACTTTTTTAATTTAAAACTAGTTGTTCATTCTTATTTATTTATATTTATGCAATTATTTTTATTTTAAAGTTATTTTTACTCAGTAAGTTAGGTGTAAAAGGTTAAGTTTTTTATTCTAGTTAATGAAAAGGTATATGCTCGAATTAGTAGCCCATACCATGTAATTGTTACAATCAATAGGTGTGCTTAAGCGTATACGTATTATTTTACAAAGTTACGGTTTACTCTGTTACTTAATGGCTTGTTTTCAATACTTTGTAGCTCTATTTCAATTGCATCACAAGATATGTGTATTTCAAAAAGAGAAGTTAATAGCGATAAGCTTAAACACGCCAAACTTACGCCAAATAGAATAATGCCAGTGGTATTAAATTCAATAAACAATGCAAACATTGATAGCGTGCAAAGTAAAAATGATGCTACACCATACACTTGCATAGTTCGAATCAGCTTTATTCGCTTTCTTAAATTAGTAATTTGAGCAACAACAACTGGACGTATAGACTCACCTTCTCGCGCATTGAGCTCTCTAATTAATTGCGCTAGAACTAAAAAGCGGTTTGTATAAGCAAGTAACAAAAGTGAAATTGCCGGAAAAAGTAAGCCAGGGGTCGTAAGAGTCATTGTTTTATCCTAAAAAGTTACTTACTACACAGTTTAGTAGAGTATCGTAGGATATTGTAAACGCAAAACAAATGAGGTGATAATTGCAAAATATTAATACTGAAAACTCTCACAATGCATTTCATTGGATAACACTCTACAAAGCTGACAATAATCTTGAAGCGAATATTGTAAAAGGGCTTATTTTGAGTGCTGGCATAGAGTGTCAAATTCAAGGTGAAATGTTACAAGGTGCGTTAGGTGAAATCCCATTTGAGCAAACCCAAGTTAGTGTGCAGGTTTATGCGATAAAAGAGCGCCACGCGCGTGAAATATTGGTAAACTATCAACAAGTAAAACAATCCGCTCCAGATTGGGTGTGCCCTAATTGTAATGAGCATAATGGATCAACATTTGATTTTTGTTGGTCATGTGAGACTCTAAAGAATGACTAAAGCGAATAATTTTCAACGTATTAGAGAGCTAAACTACTTACAAAAAGCAGTGCTAGCAGGTGCTTTAATTGAGCGTATGTTGCCAAACTACGGTTTATTTAGTGAGGCCACTGGTTTTGGTGATGAAGCATTACTACGTAGTGCGCTTAACGTTTGTTGGGAAAAAATATTACTACCTAAAAGTAAAATTGATCTTGAAAAACAAGTTGAAAAAATTGAGCCAAATGTTCCAGAGCTTGCTGACTTTGATATGTTTGGTACTTACCCTGCGATAGATGCTGCTACCTCTTTGTTAAGTCTTATGCATGGCCTTATGGGTCAAGATGAGCAAGAGTTTATTAGCGTAAGTAAAATTTCGCAGGCTACAGTAGCGCGTTTTATTGAATACCAAATGACTGTTGAAGGCGAAGTAGCTGACAATAAGGCAGTGCGTGAGCACCCATTAATGCAATACGAAATTGACGTGCTTAGGGAGCTAATCGACTTTGTTGAAAATATGGGGCGTATTACCTCAGAAAATGTTAAAGCACTTAAAAAGCAAGCTATTGCGGATGGACAAACCAACATTGGTTTGGCGTTATAAACACATTAAGTAGTGATTAAAAGGCAGGAGAAGTACAGTGCGAATTTTGGGCATTGAGTCATCGTGTGATGAAACAGGTATTGCGATTTACGATGATGAAAAAGGCTTATTGGCTCATCAATTATACAGCCAAGTTGAAGTACATGCAGATTATGGTGGTGTAGTACCTGAGCTTGCATCGCGCGATCATGTTCGTAAAACATTACCACTTATTGACGCCGCTTTTGCTCAAGCAGGTTGCGGCCCTGAAGATTTAGACGGTATTGCCTATACCGCAGGCCCAGGCTTGGTTGGTGCGTTACTTGTTGGTACCTCTATTGGTCGCTCTTTAGCATATGGTTGGGATATTCCCGCTGTTGCAGTGCATCATATGGAAGGGCATTTACTTGCGCCTATGCTTGAAGAAAACGTACCTGAATTCCCTTTTATTGCTTTACTTGTATCTGGTGGTCACACCATGATGGTGAAAGTTGCGGGCATAGGCCAGTACGAAGTGCTTGGTGAATCGGTAGATGATGCGGCCGGTGAGGCGTTTGATAAAACTGCCAAACTGTTAGGTCTTGATTACCCAGGCGGGCCACGCTTAGCTAAAATGGCAGAGCAAGGCGTAGCAAAGCGTTTTGTATTTCCGCGCCCAATGACAGATAAACCCGGTCTTGATTTTAGCTTTAGCGGTTTAAAAACAGCTGCTTCTATTGCGATTCGTGAAAATGACGACGACGCGCAAACCAAAGCAGATATAGCCCATGCGTTTCAAACTGCAGTAATAGATACTTTAGTAATAAAATGTAAGCGTGCGCTTAAACAAACGGGTATTAAACGCTTAGTTATTGCCGGTGGGGTAAGTGCAAATACACAGTTGCGTTTACAGCTAGAGCGCGTAATGCACGGTATGAAAGGGCAAGTATATTATCCTCGCACAGAGTTTTGCACAGATAACGGTGCGATGATTGCTTATGCAGGTATGCAGCGTTTAAAGGCCGGCCAGTTTGCTAGCCTAGATATGAAAACCAAACCACGTTGGCCAATAGATAGCTTAGAAGCTATATAAAGCTAGTGTTTTTTGTCATCAGTGGGGGCTTTTTTAGCGCCCACTTTTGGTTCGTCTCCGCTAAATAAACGAATTATATTAGTGCGGTGGCGAAAAATGATTAACAGCGTAATAAACGCAACAGGCAAAGTATAAAGCGGTTTTATTAACCAAGTATATAGCGGCGCTAAAGAGACAGCCACAAGCGCAGCAAGAGAAGAGTAACGCGTTATTGCAACAATAACCAACCATGTACAAATTAATAAGCCAGCCAAAGATAAACCAATAGGTAGCAATGAGCCAAATGCTGTGGCGACTGCTTTTCCGCCTTTGAAACTAAAAAATACAGGGTACATATGCCCTAAACATGCAGCTACGGCTACTAAGCCAAGCTCTAAAGGTTCTAGCTTTAAAAAATAAGCGCCCCAAACGGGGATCGTGCCTTTTAAAATATCAAAAACCAATACCAAACACGCAGGAAACGTCCCACCTAGTCTATAGACATTTGTAGCGCCAGGGTTATTTGAACCACTATTACGAGGATCTGGAAGTTTGAATAGCCGCGACACTAAAATAGCCGACGAAATCGACCCAAGTAAATAAGCTAAAACAAACATTAATGTGGCTAACACGCGCTTCCTTATTTTTTAATTGCTATACCAATTGAGGGTACTTTTAAGCTATTATTGGCGACAAAATTTATCGTAAAAATTATTAACAGCCTATTTAATAGCTAGCTTAGTTAATTTGCTATTGTAGAAGTTATTTTTACATATTTAAACACTGGCTAAACCATATACAGTATTAATTTTACTGATGCTTAGTAGTTTATTGTTATTTGGAGTATCAATGGATAAGGTTTTTATATCTCAATTGCACGTCGACACGATTATTGGCGTGTACGATTTTGAAAAAGAAAGTAAACAGAGCCTTTATTTTGATATTGAAATGCTTAGTGATATTAAACCTGCAGCAGAAAACGACGATATTAACTTAGCGCTTGATTACGCTAAAGTAAGCGAACGTATTATTGAGCACAGCACAGCAAAACCAGTTGAATTACTAGAAACACTGGTAGAGCAGTTAGCAAAAATAATACTAACCGAATTTAATACACCAAAAGTGACTATAAGAGTAAGCAAGCCTGCAGCAGTACCTCAAGCAAAAACTGTTGGTGTAGAAATTACTCGCACTAAGGTTTGTGATTAAATGGCGCAAATTTATATCAGCTTAGGCTCAAATATAAATAAAGCGCATTATATACAATGCGCACTGATAGCCCTTAGGCAACATTTTGAGCATATCGTGCATTCGTCAGTATTTGAAAGTGAGGCAGTAGGCTTTGCAGGAAATAACTTTTACAATTCTGTTGTTGCTGCAAGTACTGATATGAAATTGCATGATGTGTGTGCCTTATTAAAGCAAATCGAGCGAGATAATGGTCGTAACGCGCATGATAAAAAGTTTAGTCCTCGTACACTCGATTTAGACTTATTATTTTATGATGATGTTATTTGCGACTCTCCAGCACAATTACCACGCGACGAAATAACAAAAAATGCATTTGTACTTCAGCCACTGTCTGAAGTAGCCCCTAATTTTTATCACCCTGTAGCAAAGCAAACCATAGCTGAGCTTTGGGGTGAGTATAACAACCCTCAACAAAAACTATGGAAGGTGGAGTTTTCTAACCCATGAGCATTATAGAAATAATTGTTTTAGCCCTGATACAAGGATTTACTGAGTTTTTACCTATCTCAAGCTCAGCACATTTAATTTTACCTTCGCAAATATTAGGCTGGGAAGATCAAGGCTTAGCCTTTGATGTAGCAGTACATGTAGGGACATTAATAGCCGTAGTAATTTATTTTAGAAAAGAGGTTGCCGATATACTCACGGCTTGGTTTAAATCGTTTGGTGATCAAGGTACTACAGACGATAGTAAATTAGGCTGGTGGATTATTCTTGGTACTATTCCAGCTGCTATTTTAGGGCTGCTTTTAAAAGACTTTATAGAGCTTTATTTAAGAAGCGCTTGGGTAATAGCAACTACCACAATCGTATTTGGTTTATTGCTTTGGTACGCAGATGCCAAGGGCAAGCAAATTAAAACGATTTATCAGCTTAACTGGAAAACGGCACTTATTATCGGCTTTGCACAAGCTGTTGCCATGATCCCAGGAACTTCTCGCTCAGGTATCACCATGACAGCTGGTTTAATGCTGGGTATGAATAAACAAAGTGCTGCGCGTTTCTCATTTTTATTAGCAATACCAATTATTTCTATGATGGGCCTTTATTACACTGTGGAGCTTGCGTTAGGTGACCACGTTGTTGATTGGAGCACATTATTATTAGGTGTAGCGCTTTCGTTTTTATCAGCTTATGCATGTATATTTATGTTTTTAAAAGTAATTGAGCAAATGGGGATGTTGCCATTTGTGATTTACAGATTGCTACTAGGCGTTGGATTAATTGTTTTTTTAACATTGTAGTTTAGCTTAAAAGTAAAAGCCCTCTTTGTTAAGAGGGCTTTTTTATTTCTAATTAGCCGTATTTAGGCATTAGTGAATTGTGTATACGTGCATAGTAACTAAGCGCGAAATTTGGCATTATAGCGCCATTAAATTTGCAGACGTGCAAAGCAGTGAAGGATTAAATAAAAGTTATGCATATACATATTTTAGGCATTTGCGGCACCTTTATGGGCGGTATAGCAGCTATAGCTAAGTCACTTGGCCATAAGGTAACTGGGTCGGATCAAAATGTTTATCCGCCAATGAGCACGCAACTTGAAGAGTTAGGTATTGAGCTGACTCAAGGTTTCAACGTAAACCAGTTAGAGCCTAAGCCAGATATGGTGGTAATTGGTAATGCAATGAGCCGTGGTAACCCGTGTGTAGAGTATGTGTTAGATAAAGGTCTACCTTATACGTCAGGTCCTGAGTGGCTTAAGCATAATTTATTACAAAACTCATGGGTGCTTGCTGTAGCTGGCACGCATGGCAAAACCACTACAGCGAGCATGCTGGCGTGGATACTTGAATATGCAGGCTTAAAACCAGGTTTTTTAATTGGTGGCATAGTACAAAATTTTGGTGTGTCGGCCAAAGTGGGCGAGACCCCATTTTTTGTAATTGAAGCCGATGAGTACGATACCGCCTTTTTTGATAAGCGTAGTAAGTTTGTTCACTATTTACCGCGTACGCTAATTTTAAATAATCTTGAATTTGATCACGCAGATATTTTTGAAGATTTAAATGCAATTAAAAAACAATTTCATCATTTAATGCGTACATTACCTCAAAGCGGCAAAGTTATTTGGCCAAAGCAAGATGTAGCACTTAGCGATGTTACTAACCAAGGCTTATGGAGTGAAAGCGAAACGCTTGATGGCGATTGGACGTACGAGTTAATAAAAGCCGACGGCAGTGAATTTAATGTACTGTTAAATAATGAACACCAAGGCACTGTTAACTGGCAGGCAATTGGCGAGCATAATGTTAAAAATGCTATTATGGCTATAGCTGCGGCGCGCCATGTAGGTATTGCTATAGATCATAGTATTGCTGCACTTGGGGAGTTTATTAGCCCTAAAAGGCGAATGGAGCTTAAAGCAAATATAAATAACATTAAAGTGTACGACGATTTTGCGCACCACCCAACAGCCATTAAAACCACACTTGCTGGGCTTCGAGCAAAAGTAGGCGATGAAAAAATTATCGCTATTTTAGAGCCTCGTTCAAACACCATGAAAATGGGAGTACATCAGTATACATTGCTTGATTCGTTACGCGATGCTGACGATGTACTTTTATTTGAACCAGATAACTTAAGTTGGTCACTGAAAGAGCAAGCAGATAAAGCGGGTATGCAATGCTTTAACAGCACGCAAACTATTATTGACAGTGTACTTGCAAATATAAAACCTGATCAGCACATTCTAATTATGAGTAATGGCGGCTTTAATGGTCTTCATCAACAGCTTGTTGATGGTTTGAGTAATAAATACAGCGGAGAATAATGTGCAATTTAAAGACAGAATCACACTGGCATTTAGTGGCGCTTCAGGTGCACCATATGGCTTAAGACTACTTGAAGTATTACTTGAACAGCAATTTCAAGTGTACGTACTTATATCAAGCGCAGCCCGTGTAGTACTTGATACAGAATCAAATATAAAGTTATCTGGCAACGAAGACAAAGCAACTGAACAGCTAAGTACGTTATTTAACGCTAAGGATGAACAGTTAAAAGTATTCGGTAAAGACAATTGGTTTAGTCCGGTAGCCTCAGGCTCTGCGGCACCTAAAAAAATGGTAGTATGTCCTTGTAGTGCAGGCTCTGTTTCGGCAATTGCAGTAGGTGCGTCAGATAATCTACTAGAGCGCGCCGCCGATGTTGTTATTAAAGAGCGTGGACAATTAATTTTAGTACCACGTGAAACGCCATTCAACGAAATCCATCTGGAAAATATGCTTAAGTTATCTCGTTTAGGGGTGACTATTATGCCCGCAGCGCCTGGCTTTTATCATAAACCGCAAAGCATAGAAGACTTAGTTGATTTTATGGTGGCGCGAATCTTAGATCGTTTAAACATTGAACATAACCTAACAAAACGTTGGGGTTATGGTGAGGGTAAATAATGAGTAAGCAAAATATTGCTTTAAATATAGAAGGCCTTACCAAGGTTTATAAAAATGGCGTAGAGGCTATTAAAGGTGTTGATTTACAAGTTAATGAGGGCGATTTTTTTGCTTTATTAGGCCCTAATGGCGCGGGTAAATCGACCACCATAGGTGTTATATCGTCTTTGGTTAATAAAACAAAAGGCAAGGTTGAAGTATTTGGGCACAATATTGATACAGACTTAGAGGCAGCTAAAGCGCATTTAGGGCTTGTTCCGCAAGAGTTTAACTTTAGCCAGTTTGAAACGTTAGGGCAAATACTGGTTAACCAAGCAGGTTATTATGGTGTTACTCGCAGCGAGGCGCACAAACGCGCTGATAAGTATTTAAAGCAACTAGGTTTATTAGAGAAAAAAGACAAGCAGGCACGCACGCTTTCTGGCGGTATGAAGCGCCGATTAATGATTGCTCGCGCTCTTATGCACGAACCGAAGCTGCTTATACTTGATGAACCAACAGCAGGGGTTGATATAGAGCTTCGTCGTTCAATGTGGGATTTTTTACGTCAAATTAATGAGCAAGGCGTAACAATTATCCTAACTACCCATTACTTAGAAGAAGCAGAGCTGTTGTGTAAAAACATTGCCATTATTGATACCGGTCGTATTGTTGAAAACACGACGATTAAAGCGTTGCTAGCAAAGCTTGATAAAGAAACCTTTATTTTAGATTTGAAAATGCCAGCCAACCCTGTAACGCTTGAAGGCTATAAATTTACAATGACGGACGATCATACAATTGAAGTCGAAGTTGCTAAGTCACAAGGCTTAAATGCTGTGTTTAGTGCGCTTACTGAGCAAGGTAATACGGTATTAAGCATGCGTAACAAAGCAAACAGGTTAGAAGAGTTATTTGTAGGACTACTAGAGCAAGGGCGGGGCGAATAAATGTTTAAGTATGGCGTAGCGCTAAAAAGTTTATGGATTAAAGAGTGTATTCGTTTTTTACGTATTTGGGTGCAAACCCTAGTACCGCCAGCGATTACAATGAGTTTATACTTTGTTATTTTTGGTAATTTAATTGGCTCACGTATTGGTGATATGGGCGGCTTTAGCTACATGGAGTTTATCGTACCTGGACTTATAATGATGTCGGTCATAACTAACTCCTACTCTAATGTGGCCTCTAGTTTTTACTCAACTAAATTTCAAAAAAGCATTGAAGAGCTACTTGTTGCACCTGTACCTAATTACATTATTGTACTTGGCTATATGGGCGGCGGTATGACTCGAGGCATGATGGTTGGCTTTATAGTGACCTGTGTATCGTTGTTATTTGTTGATATTCAAATACATAATATATTTGTAATTATGGCGACAGTTATTTTAACGTCAGCTGTATTTGCATTAGGTGGGTTAATTAACGCGATTTACGCAAATAGCTTTGATGATATTAGTATCATTCCTACCTTTATTTTAACGCCCTTAACATACTTAGGTGGTGTATTTTATTCGATTACACTATTACCTGAATTTTGGCAAAATGTGTCGCAAATTAATCCAATTATTTACATGGTTAATGCATTCCGTTACGGCTTTTTAGGTGTGTCGGATGTTGATTTAAGCGTAGCACTTGGGGTTATTTTAGTATTTATTACAGTATTATTTACTTTAGCACTTACGCTAATTAAAAAAGGTGTGGGGCTAAGACACTAATGAGCGATGCAAATTCACGCAGTATTGTATCTAACCAAGCAGGTATTCACGAAAAGCTTGATGAAATAGTTAATAAACATTTAAACGCTGAGTTTAAAAAGCCAATTGCTGAGCATACTCAAAAAGCGTTTGATGAAGTAAACGCTAAAGTACAGGCCTTTAATGGCCCGCTTATTTTAGACTCGTGTTGTGGAGTAGGTGAGAGTAGCGCTAACTTAGCTAAGCGCCACCCCGATGCACTGGTTATAGGTATTGATAAATCGTCTCATCGACTTGATAAACACGACGTAGAATACAAGCAAACAGATAGCGGGCAGTATATTTTAGTGCAAGCCGATTTAAACGACTTTTGGCGTTTAGCGGTTGCAGCTAACTGGCAGCCTACACATCATTATTTGCTTTACCCTAACCCGTGGCCTAAATCTAAGCATATTCAGCGCAGGTGGCACGGTGCGGCTATTTTTCCGTTTATTGTTAAGCTAGGCGGGCAATTAGAAGTACGCAGTAACTGGGATATTTACGTAAAAGAGTTTGCAAGGGCGCTTGCGCTAACTGGCAACCCTTGCGATGTAACATTGTATGAGTCAGATGATGCAATTACACCCTTTGAGCGTAAATACTGGGCTAGTGGCCAACAAAGCCACCGTTTAGTTATTAATCTTTAAAGTATTGTTTCTTCTTCAGTTACAGTATTAACGTGTGGCGCTGGATGAGCAAAGTAATTGCCTTGCATCAGTGCCACATTTGCTTTTTTTAGCGCCGTTACTATGGTGGTATTTTCAACTGATTCAGCTATTAGTTTTAGCCCTAATTGGTTTGCAAAACTCGCTATATGTTCGATAAACAAGTAAATATCTTTATCGTTTACTATTTGTTTTATTAGTGCGCCATCTAACTTTATTCCATCTACTTCAAGTTTTAGTACATTTGATATGTTTGAATAACCGCTACCAAAGTCATCAATAATTACTTTTACACCTTTTGCTTTTACCATACCAATAAAGGCTTTTACTTCTGAGAAGTTAGCAATAGCTTGGGTTTCTAAAAGCTCTAACGTGATATTACCTGGGTGCGGGTAACGTTTAAGTTCATAGGCAATGAATTCACTTAAATTAGGGTCAAGCATATCTTGTGCGGTTATATTTAGGCTCCAGCAAATACTGGTTTTTCTAAAGCGGCTTACACATTGCGAAAATATAGTACGAGTTAGTAAGCCATCCATTCTTGAGCGAGTTACTACATTTAAAAATGCGTCGGGTTTTAATATTTCACCTTGGGCCGTGACCATGCGCGCTAAACATTCGTATTGCACAATTTTATCTGTAGTTGTATCAACTATTGGCTGAAAGTAAGGGACTATTCGATTGTTATCAAATGCTTCGCGAACCTCTTTAGCCATTTCTACATTGTATTGATATTGCGTTTTTACATCGTGCAGGGCTTTTGAATAGTTCACTATACTGTGGCGGCCTTCTTTAGCTTGCAGCGCTGCAATATGAGCATTTTCAAGTAGTAATGATTTATTACCGCTAGCAATTCCGGCACACAGAGTTATATAAATAAAAGGGTCGGTTAAAACGGGCGTATTAAAGTTATAAGTTTTAACAAGCTCGGTAAATTCATCATTACTCATTTCTTTAGGTGCAAGTAACACAATTTTATTGGTAGCTAAACGGTATATATAGCAATTTGTAGAACTGCGAAGTTTAAAGTGAGTAAGCAAATTTTTCATTACTTTATCGCCTACTTCGGTGCCGTAAAAACTGTTTATGTCTTCTATTTCATTAACCCAAATTACGGCTAATTGCATATGATGGGCATTGCTTTTTTTTATGTAGTATTCAAGCGCTATATGGTTTGAAAAACCTGTACTTGAGTCGGTCGCTAACGAGCGTTTTAATAAATATATATAGATAGCAGAAACTAATATGGCGATAAAAAAGAAAAAGCTCGCCATAGCAGCAGCCTTCGATACACTCTCTTTAAGTTGCTGGTTTAAATTATAAATAGTTATATCGGCACCGGTTAAGTAGGTTTTGCCGTTAATTGGGTCAACAAAGGGAATAAAAATAGTTTTAAAATGACCCCACTGATCACTCGAAATTTCAAACACAGGCTCAGTAGAATAAAATGCGCTTATGTTAGCGTCGGTGGCTTCAGGGTAGAGGTCTAAAAATTGAGTCACTTTCCCATTATCTTGATCGTCTTGCGTGTAGCTTGATGAACTAAAATGTACTTTGCCATCTTTTAGTATCATCGAATATACATATGCAATATCAAGGGCTTGAGCAAACTCAGAAAGCTGTTTGCTTTTATTTTGATAGTCAGCAAAGCTTACATTGTTGCCTTGGTTTACTGCAATTAAGTATTTTTCACCTAAAATATGTTTAACGCTGGTGGCTGCATTTAACAAGCGGTTATCAACCGACTGCATTATCTCAGCACGTGTAGTCTGGTAAGTGTAGTAAACATAGGTAAGTAAACTTATTAAAAACAAGCTAAAACCAGCCATAATCCAACTAACTTTTACTCTTCCTTTAAGCATGTGTGTCCCTTTTTTGATATCAAATTTATTATACGCAAAATAAACAAATGCCCAATAAATAATTGGGTTTAGTTGAATATTAATTAAATTATCATTTTTTTGTCATCGCTTTGATTGCTTTTATGGGTTTAAACGAGACATTTTAGTTATATTGCAGTAAAGTTAGCGCAATTTTTAAAGAAACACGGTTGCTTAAAATAATGTCTTAATTTGACATTTTTAATAGGTAAATACGTGTTTTAGCTACACACACACTAGGTATAAAGATGGATCAAAAGCGTTGTGCCGTCGCCTCTAAAGAAAGCCTTAAGCGTATATTTACTGTACCTGAAGCGCCAGACTCAACTTTAAGCAAAATAGAGCTTGAAATTTCGAGTAATTTAGCTGGATTTCTAAACGAAAATATTGCGGCAATTGAAAAACCATTACACGAAATTGAAAAAGACTTTCAATCGGCAGTGATCCCAGAAGATCCAACGTTTGTATCTGCCTATGCACAAGATATTATGGACCAATTAGTTGCCCATTCTGTGCATACGGCTGCACCTAGCTTTATTGGGCATATGACGTCGGCATTACCGCATTTTTTACTGCCGCTTTCAAAGCTAATGGTGGGTCTTAATCAAAACTTAGTAAAAATAGAAACCTCAAAGGCGTTTACCCCACTTGAGCGACAAGTACTTGGAATGATGCATCATTTGGCTTATGGGCAGGATGATGACTTTTATTCTAAATGGATGCATAGCGCTAAAACATCATTAGGCGCTTTTTGCTCTGGTGGCACTGTAGCTAACATTACTGCACTTTGGATTGCACGCAACCGTTTATTAAAACCCCAAGGTAGTTTTAAAGGAATTGGGGCACAGGGTTTAATTGCTGGCATGCTGCATTATGGTTACAAAGGATTGGCGGTATTAATTTCTGAACGCGGGCATTACTCTCTAGGTAAGTCGGTTGACTTGCTGGGCATTGGCCGTGAAAATTTAATTGGTATTAAAACCTGCAAAAATAATAAAGTTGACGTTGCTGCCATGCGTGAAAAAGCCCTAGAGCTTGAAGCTCAAGGTATTAAAGTCATGGCAATTGTGGGTGTAGCTGGTACTACCGAAACCGGTAATATAGATCCACTTGATGATATGGCCGACTTAGCACACGAAATAAATTGTCATTTTCATGTAGATGCAGCGTGGGGGGGGGCGACTCTTTTATCGCAAACACACCGCCCACTTTTAAAAGGGATTGAGCGCGCAGACTCTATTACCATAGATGCACACAAACAAATGTATGTACCAATGGGCGCGGGTTTAGTGCTGTTTAAGGACCCTGCGGCAACCGATGCAATTGAGCATCACGCTGAGTATATATTACGTAAAGGTTCAAAAGATTTAGGTAGTCATACACTTGAAGGCAGCCGGCCTGGTATGGCTATGTTAGTACATGCATGCTTACGCGTTATTGGTCGTAAAGGCTATGAAATGCTAATTGATCGCAGCATTAAAAAAGCACATTATTTTGCTGATTTAATAAAAGCTGATGAAGATTTTGAGCTTATTTCAGAGCCAGAACTGTGCTTATTAACCTACCGCTACGTTCCTAAACAAATTAAGGAAGCTATTGCAGAAGCTGATGAAAAAACACGTATTGATATTTTTGCATCCCTCAATCGTTTTACTGCCAGTATGCAAAAACGCCAGCGTGAATCGGGTCGTTCGTTTGTATCGCGAACACGTTTAACACCCGTTCAATATGATAACCAGCCTACAGTTGTATTCAGGGTGGTACTTGCTAATCCACTTACCTCAGGTAAAATTTTGAAAGAAATTTTAGCTGAGCAAAAAGAGTTAGCAAAATCAGATCCGGTATTTAAAAAGTACTTAAGTAAATATATGAAGTAGCGTTAAAGTAGTTGCTAAAAAAGGCACCAATTGGCGCCTTTTTTGCTTTTTAATGCGTAATTACTTTAAGCGTTAAAGCAATTGGCCTTAATAATGTCAGTAATCATTTTTTGCGATGGTGTTATTTTTTCCATAGCTAAAAACTCATCAGGCTGATGAGCTTGGTTAATAGAGCCAGGTCCCATCACTATTGTTTCACAGCCAAGCTGTTGTATAAAAGGTGCTTCAGTACAATAGTTTACTGCAACCGCTTTTTGTCCCGCTATTTTCTCTGCCATTTTTACTAAGGCGCTGTCGGTGCTACCACTAAATGCAGGTATAGGATCGTGTAAATCAATTACACTAACTGCATTAGGGTATTGCTCATTAATCTCTTTAGTTGCATCAATAAGTAATGCTTGTAAGTCTTTTATACTTAGCCCGGGTAATGGGCGCATATCTATGTGCATTTCACAGCAGCCGCAAATTCTATTTGCGTTATCGCCACCATGTATATGGCCCAAATTTAACGTAGGGTAGGGAATTTTGAAGTGCTCTACTGAATATTTATTCTTTAATAGCTCTTTTAAGTTTAGTAATTTTGTAGTCACTTTATGCATTACTTCGATGGCGTTAAGACCACGTTCGGGATCGGAGCTATGGCCAGAACGACCGACAACTCTTATTGCAGTACTCATATGCCCTTTGTGTGTAAATACTGGTGTCATATCAGTAGGTTCGCCAATTATACAGCGAGCAGGTTTTAAATTTTGATGCTTACAAATTTGCTGAGCACCCGCCATTGTCGTTTCTTCATCAGCAGTGGCGAGTATTAAAATTGGCTGGGTTTGTTGCTTTTCATCAAGTTCACTAATTGCTTGCAGCACAAAAGCAAAAAAGCCCTTCATATCAATGCTACCTAAGCCATACAACTTATTATTGTGTTCCGTTAGTTTAAATGGATCGTGATTCCAACGGCTATCATCAAAAGGCACAGTATCGGTGTGTCCTGCAAGCATTAAACCACCATCACCTTGGCCGCGCTTAGCTAATAAGTTATAGCGGCCTTTACCACCTTCTAACTCTATAATTTCACAAGTAAAGCCTAAGCTTTCACACCACTGTGCAAGTAGTTCAATTACGTTTTTATTACTCATACAAAGCGTATCTTCTATTGCGCTGATAGAAGGAGCGGCAATGAGTTGTTGGTACATAGAAATAAACGAAGGCAAAGGCATAAAAAAATCCAAAATTATTATTCAATTTAATTGCATAACAATATAAAAGTATTTATGATGAATATCAATTCACTTTTTAAGCATAAATATATTAAAGTAAAGCTATGACAATAATGCGACGATAATCTACAAATTCATTAAATTAAGTCTTAATTTAGCGTTTTAGCTAACATTAAGCGAACAACATATATATTTAGCAATACATTTTAAAATAACGAGTAATCAATGAATGTAGTAATTATTGGCGCAAGCGGTTACAGCGGCGCAGAGTTAGCAAGCTTAGTTGCTAATCACCCACACCTTAAATTAGCAGGTTGTTATGTATCTGAAGGTAGTTTAGATAAAAATAAATTGCTAAGCGATCTTTATCCTGAGCACCTAGGCTTACTCGATACGCCTTTACTCCCTCTTAGCGCTTCAGCATTTGATGACATTAACAATAGCGCTGACTATGTTTGTTTATGTACAGATCATAAGGTAAGTGTTGATTTAGCACCCCAATTTTTAGCTATGGGCAAAAAGGTATTTGATTTATCAGGTGGCTACCGCCTAGCAAGCAACGACGATTACGTTACTTACTATGGTTTTGAGCATCAACATCCTGAACTATTAAACGAAGCGGCCTACGGTTTAGCTGAATGGAATAGTGATGCTATAGCAAATGCACAACTTGTTGCAGTGGCAGGTTGCTACCCGACTGCGGCACTCAACGCACTAAAACCTCTTAAACAAGCTGATTTATTAAGTGATGAAAATATTATTATTAATGCGGTATCGGGTGTCACTGGTGCTGGGCGAAAAGCAAGCGTAGGTACTCACTTTTGTGAAGTGTCGCTGGCTCCATATGGTTTGTTTAACCACCGCCACGGTCCAGAGGTTGAACAGCACTTAGGTCACAAAGTGCTATTTACTCCGCATTTAGGTAATTTTCCGCGTGGTATTTTGGAAACTATTTATGTACAGCTTAAGCCTGGCGTTACCAAGGAAAACGTTTTAGACGCTTATAAAGTACTTGCAGATGAGCCATTGATTCGTCTACTAGAAAATAAAATACCGTCTATTAAAGGTGTTGCAAAACAACCGTATGTTGATATTGGTTGGCAACAACAAGGGACGCAGTTAATCGTTATGTCTGCTATTGATAATTTATTAAAAGGCGCTGCAGGCCAAGCATTACAATGTATTAACTTATCCATGAATTTAAAACACACTTCTGGCTTAAAAGGGGCGTTTTAAATGAGCAAAAAAACGTGGGTAATTAAACTCGGTGGTGCAGTACTTAATATAGAAAATGCAGCAAAAGCTTTGTTTGATGTATTAAATGAGCAAAACAATGATGAGTTTGTCATTGTGCATGGAGGCGGTTCTTTAGTTGATACATGGCTAAAGCAAGCAGGCTTTGCTAGTGCAAAGCACCAGGGCTTGCGTATCAGCCCAAAAGAGCAAATGCCTTATATTGTAGGCGCACTTGCTGGCTGTGCTAATAAACAGCTTGTAAGCCAAGCCATAAATGCAGGACATAAACCTGTTGGATTAAGCCTTTATGAAGCCGGTGTTAGTGCTTCGCAAAAGCTAAAAGCACTTGGCCAAGTCGGTAAGTGTAAAAGTAATGATGACTCTATCGTTAATGATTTACTTAAAATTGGCCGCTTACCTATTGTGAGCTCTATTGGCTTTGACGAGCAAGGTAACTGGTACAACGTGAATGCCGATGAAGCTGCAGCAGCGATTGCCAGTAATTTAAACGCTGAACTTATATTTATGACAGATGTAGAGGCAGTGCTTGATGCAAATAAACAACCGCTACATCAACTTGACACAAAACACATTGATACTTTAATTGATGAAGGAGTAATTTTGGGCGGGATGGAGGTCAAAGTTAAGACCAGCCTACACGCTGCCCAACATTTACGACGAGGTGTGTATATTTCCAGTTGGCAAAAGCCAGAAAACTTAACTGCTTTGCTAAAAGGCGAGCATGTCGGAACAAAGATTACACCATAGGGTTACCATGTTAGAGAATTTTTTAACGGGTCTAGAATTAGACCAACAAGGCGCACTTAATTTATTAAAATTAGCGCGTGATTTAAAAGCAAATCCAGAGAAATACAGCCAAGTATTAGCGGGCAAGTCTGTTGTTACGTTATTCGAAAAACAAAGTTTACGTACGCGTTTATCATTTGATATTGGTATTAATCGCTTAGGTGGTCACGCTGTATATTTAGATCAGCAAAATGGCGCTATGGGCGCACGTGAATCGGTAAAAGATTTCGCACTTAATATTTCTACATGGGCTGATGGTATTGTAGCGCGTGTTAATCAGCACAGCACATTAACAACGCTAGGTGAATACTCATCTGTGCCTGTGGTTAATAGCTTGTGTGATTTATATCACCCATGCCAAGCATTGGCTGATTTTTTAACGCTTCAAGAAGTACATGGCGATGTGAGCGAGCTTAAAGTCGCTTACTTAGGTGAGGGCAATAATGTAACTCACTCACTTATGCTCTTAGCGGCAACGCTTGGTACTGATTTTGTAGCGGTAACGCCAAAAGGCAGCTCGCCTGATTCGCAAATTCTTAAAAAGGCTGAACAAATAGCAGCTATGAATGGCGCATCAGTAATGGTAAGTGATCGTGTTGAAGCGGCTGTTGGCGCAAACGTTGTTTACGCCGATACGTGGGTTTCAATGGGGGATGACACGCCACTTGAGCTTGTAAAAGAAAAATACATGCCTTATCAGTTAAACCAAGCATTGCTAGATCAAACAGGTGCGACTACGGTATTACATTGCCAACCGGCACACCGTGAGTTTGAAATTACCTCTGAGGTAATGGATGGCCCAGCATCTAAAATTATTCAACAAGCAGAAAATCGCATGCATGCGCAAAATGCTCTGCTAGTTACATTACTAAATCCAAATTTTGTTAAGGAACACCTATGAGTTCAATTAAAAAAGTCGTTTTAGCCTATTCAGGTGGTCTTGATACGTCGGCTATCGTGCCATGGTTAAAAGAAAACTACGATTGTGAAGTAATCGCGTTTGTTGCCGATGTAGGCCAAGGCGCTGAAGAGCTTGAAGGCGTAGAAGCTAAAGCAATCGCATCAGGTGCGTCTGAGTGTTACGTAGTTGACTTAAAAGACGAAATGGTAAGTGAATACATTTACCCAACGCTTAAAACCGGTTCAATTTACGAAGGTACTTATTTACTTGGTACTTCAATGGCGCGCCCAATTATCGCTAAAGCACAAGTTGAAATTGCACGTAAAGTAGGTGCCGATGCACTTTCTCATGGTTGTACTGGTAAAGGTAACGACCAAGTTCGTTTTGAATCGTGCTTTGCAGCACTTGCACCCGATTTAAAAGTAATTGCGCCATGGCGTGAGTGGGATTTATCGAGTCGTGAATCATTACTAGATTACTTAGCTGAGCGTGATATTCCGTGCTCTGCTTCTGCTACAAAAATATACAGTCGTGATGCTAACGCATGGCATATTTCGCACGAAGGTGGCGAGCTTGAAGACCCATGGTGTGAACCTAGCGACCAAGTGTGGACTTGGACTAACTCTCCTGAGCAAGCACCTGATAAAGCTGAGCATGTAACGCTTACGGTTATCGAAGGCGAAGTAGTTGCGGTAAATGGTGAAGAGCTTAAACCTTACGACTGTTTAGTTAAATTAAACGACATCGCAGCACCACATGGTGTTGGGCGTGTAGACATTGTAGAAAATCGTTTAGTAGGCATGAAATCGCGTGGTTGTTACGAAACGCCAGGTGGCACCGTTATTATGGCGGCACTGCAAGCTATTGACGAGCTAGTACTTGATAAATCTAGCCGTAAATGGAAAGAAGTACTCGGCGGTGAGTTTTCGCACTTAGTTTATGATGGTCGTTGGTTTACACCTCTTAAAGATTCTATTTTAGCCGGCGCAGAAGCACTTTCTACATTAGCAACGGGTGAAGTTGTACTTAAGCTTTACAAAGGCCAAGTGACAGCTGTTCAGAAAAAATCACCTAATAGCTTATACAGCGAAGACTTTGCTACCTTTGGTGAAGACGATGTGTATGACCAATCGCACGCTGAAGGCTTTATTCGTTTATTCTCGCTTTCGAGCAGAATTTCAGCAATGGCTAAAAAGTAAATTATTTATAGCCCCTTGTAAAAGGGGCATTTCAGGGTTTGGAGAGATTTCATGGCATTATGGGGCGGACGTTTTTCTACGGGTCCAGATGAGGCGTTTAAACAATTTAACGACTCACTTCCGTTCGATTACCAGTTAGCAGAGCAAGATATTATTGGCTCTGTGGCATGGGCAGGCGCACTTGAGCAAGTGAATGTGCTTTCAAGTGACGAGCATACAAAATTAGTCGCAGCATTAAACGAACTGCTTGAAGAAGTAAAAGCAGATCCACAAGCTGTAGCAACCTCAGGTGCTGAGGATATTCACTCGCACGTTGAAGCTGCATTAATCGAAAAAGTAGGCGATTTAGCTAAAAAGCTACACACAGGCCGAAGCCGTAATGACCAGGTAGCTACCGATTTTAGATTATGGTGCCGTGATACTGCCGATCATTTACTGGGTGCAATAGCCGGATTAAAAGCTGAATTTGTTGCCCTTGCAGAGCGTGAACTAGGCACTATTTTGCCGGGTTACACTCACTTGCAACGCGCTCAACCTGTGTTATTTAGTCATTGGTGTATGGCCTACGTTGAAATGCTAGAGCGAGATGAAAGCCGCTTACAAGATGCCAAAGCACGTATGAATTTTTGCCCACTGGGCAGTGGAGCATTAGCCGGTACAGCTTACCCAATTGATCGCCAAGCTTTAGCCGAAGGTTTAGGCTTTACTGGTGCAACAAAAAATAGCCTTGATGGTGTATCTGATCGTGACTTTGTAGTCGAGCTTTTGAGTTGTGCGTCTATTTCGATGATTCACCTATCACGTATGTCTGAAGATTTAATTTTTTATAATTCGGGTGAAGCCGGATTTATAGAGCTTGCTGATAACGTAACGTCAGGCTCATCGCTTATGCCTCAGAAAAAGAACCCAGATGCATTAGAGCTCATTCGTGGTAAAACTGGGCGTGTATTTGGTGCATTTAGCGCTATGATGATGACGTTAAAAGCGCTGCCACTTGCTTACAACAAAGATATGCAAGAAGACAAAGAAGGCCTATTTGATGCTATGCCAACATGGCTTGCGTGTATTCATATGGCACAAGCGTGTATTAAAGGCGTAAAAGTAAACGGTGATAAAACGTTAGCAGCCGCAAAAGGCGGCCACGCTAATGCAACAGAACTCGCTGACTACTTGGTTGCTAAAGGTGTGCCCTTTAGAGAAGGTCATCACATTGTTGGTGTGCTGGTGCAGCTTGCCATTAGTGAAGGTAAAACCTTAGAGGAGCTTTCACTTGAGCAGTACAAATCGGTTAATGACGTATTTGAAGATGACGTTTACCCAGTACTTGAAATAGATGCCTGTATTAAAGCTCGTCAAGCGCTTGGTGGTACGTCTATTGAACAAGTAACGAATGCTGTTAAAGAAGCCAAAAAAAAACAGCAAATAACGGTTCGTGATGCAAATTTAGATGATGTTGAGGCCATTGCAACGCTTATTCAACACTGGGCAACCGTAGGTGAAAACTTACCTCGTGCTAAAAGCGACATGGTGCACTCTATTAACGAGTTTGCCGTAACTGAAATAAATGGCAAAGTGTCGGGCTGTGCGTCGTTATATATTTACGATACTGGCCTTGCTGAAATACGCTCTTTAGGCATAGACCCAAAAAGTGCTGTATCTGGGCAGGGCAGGCAACTTGTAGAGCACTTATTAGCAAAAGCCAAAAAATTGGCGCTTAACCGCGTTATTGTATTGACGCGTGTGCCAGATTTTTTTGAGCAGCAACGTTTTACTTTTTGTAGCAAAGAATCGTTACCAGAGAAGGTAATGAAAGATTGCGAACTCTGCCTTCGTAAAGAAAACTGTGACGAAGTAGCAATGGAATATATTTTAAAGCCAAGTACACGTGCGGAGATCCCGTGTAAATACGTGGCTTAAATTCCCTGGATATAAAAAACGTACGGTTACCCCTGTGCGTTTTTTTATGTGTATAATAGACTGGTCAGATGAGTTTGTGGTTTAGTGAAGGTTTTAGGTTAGTTTTAATAAAGTGCTGCTGATAGCATATATTTTTAATGTCAAAAAATGTTGGCACATTGGTTGCTTTGTATAAGTCAGATAGCAAAATAGCTATCACTGCTTAAAACAGGTAATGCAATTACCTATATGATGGTGTGATTAAAAGTTGCGCCAAAAAATATTAAAACTTTTACAAGGATCAATCACATGCAAGTTTCAGCTAATAGCCAGTTACAAATGCAAGCATACAATAAAACACAACAATTACAGCCTGCAACGGAACAAACTGCTAGCCCTAAAACACTACAATCTGATACAGTAAGTTTCTCTCAAGAGGCGATGAGTGCTGCGAGCAATGAAAGCATGGGACATCTTCCAACTATTCTTCCTGGAGGCAATCCTCGTCCAAGATAATTTGTAAGGTAAAAGATGTTTCTAACTGAGTTATTTGGTCATTTTTCTTTATCGGCTTTTATAATGTGGGCTTTCTTAATGGCCCTATTCTTTAACATTTTTGTCTACAGTTTAGATATAAAAAGGAATACGACCTTATTACTCAGCTCTTTCGTAATGTTTTTATCTTGTGCTTTATTTGATTATTTCTTAGATTGGTTTTCAATATATGACCTGACGTATTTTGATTTCGTTGTAAATAATTTTATGATTATTTTACTTCTTCTAGGCTCTAGAGCCATAATGAAAGTTACTACTCCTTCATATCTATACTTATTAGTAGGCCTTACTATTAATATTGTTTTAGCCCTCGGTATGCAGTTAGATGTATTTATTCTTGGGAATACTGAACCATGGTTTTTTTGGGATTTGTATACTTTTTCAGTTTTCACACTTGATTTACTAATGGCTGTAGCGCTAATCGTAGATAGAGATTTTTTGTTGCTTAATAGGTTGAAGAAGAAGTTAGCTATTGCTTTGAAATCATCCATAAGCAAACCAACAATCTAGCTTAAATGTATATTTCTGAAGCCCTAATGGATTATGTAGCGGCTTTCTCCCAATGGGGCTTTTTAATGGCCTTCCTATTTTGTTTGGTCTCCAGCATAAACAAAGAAAATAAGACTCCTGTTTATTTGTCTGCATTAATGCTCTGCTCATATATTTTCAGCAGCTATATAAAACTTTTAGAGAATTTGTATCTTAACTGGGCGCTCTACGATTTTATTACAATTGCAGCGCTGCTAACTTTGCAGTACTTCGATGTTTTTAAACGTACTAAAGCTTTCCTGTTCCTCGTTTTGGCTTTAACTGCTAATGCCGTACTTACGTTGCTTTTGTATTGTGATATATACATTTTGTATAACTTTGAGCCATGGTGGTATTGGAGTGTTTATTCTATCGGCGTAAACGTAATTGATGTTTTAATGATGCTTTCATTAGTGGTTAACCACCGAATGGTAAATCCCTCTCAACCCGTTATTTTAAATAGAGGGGAAAATGACAGTAAGTTATAATTACGCAATTTATCTTGGAGCAATTGTACAATGGGTTTTTTTTGCATTTTTGCATGCATTAGCAAACTCGATTAACAAGCCAGGTAAAGAGCTTGTGTATATCTCACTTGTTATGTGCATTTGCTATTCGGGAAGTTTGTTCACTGATTATGGGCAAACTACTTATTTAGATTTTATTTTATTAGATGCATGTACATTACTTGCTCTACTCTTTTTAAAGCGCTTCAAATTTAAATCATACCCGGTAGCGTATTATTATGTCACTGCAGGAATATGCATTAATATTATTTTTAGTTTTTTAATGCACCTAGATATGACTTTTTCAAAATATTATGAATATTGGTGGTTTTGGTCAGTATTTACGGTTGTGGTAGGAAGTGTAAATATTTGCATGATCACAGTGTGCTTTATTAACCGAGATTTTTTAGGTCTTGTTAAGTTTAAAAGTTGGTTTTTTAATAGAACTTTGTAATTAATAATAATTGTTAAAAAGTTTAGTGTTAAGTCAGGTTGTTTAGTAAATGGTTGTTTTAATAAATTTCGAGATCTTTATTCTCCGAGCTTGCTTTTAAGATGGGGTTTATTTCTTTTATCTCAGATATAAGCTTTGCACATACTTTAAGTATTATTATGCAGTGGGGTTTTCTTATGGCATTTCTATACTCTTTAGTTTCGTCTATTAACTCACGCTTTAAGGCATTAGTTGTTCTTTCGCTTATAATGGCTGTTTCATACTTCCCGGGAATGTTCTTTAACTTTCAGACAGTTACTTATTTTGATATTGCTTTACTAGATGCCATTACGCTAGTTGTACTGGTACTTGTGCAGAACTTATATATTAAAGAAAAAACAACTGCCTATAACTACCTTATATTTGGGCTTAGTATAAATATGTGTTTAGCTCTGGGTATGTACTTAGATCGTCATATTTTACATAACTACACCCACTGGTGGTTTTATGATTTTTATGTGACGGTAGTATTGGTATTAGATCTAACCATGATTTTAGTGTTATTTATCAATAAAGATTTTTTAAAAATTATTTATTTAAAAAACCTTATTTACTCGTTCTTTGCTAAGAAACCGCAATAGTGAATAATGTTCTAATCCCTCCTGAAGTGTCAGTTTATATCGGTGTGTTAGTGCAGTGGGGGTTTTTAATGGCCTTTTTATATTCACTAACAACTAGCATTAACAATCCAACAAAACAGGCTGTATGGCTATCTTTAGTTATGGCCATATCTTATTGCTTTAGTTTCTTTATTGATATTTATGATATTACCTACATAGAGTTATTTTGCTATGACGTAGCCACTTTATTTTTTATTTTTTTTCTGCGGTATTACTTACCTGAAAAGCGCATGTCTACTTACTTATTATTTGGCTTGAGCATCAATTCGTTATTATTTTTAGCTATGCACATAGATGTGTTTGTACGTGGTAATTACACACCTTGGTGGTTTTGGTCTTTTTATACGGTTGTTATTAATATGATGGATATCATCATGGTTAGTATTTTTTTCGTTAAAAAGGATTTCTTAATGTTAGTGCATGCTACTGATAAGTTGGTGAACGGTGTTATGAGATTGAAGCAAAGTGGCTGATATTCTTTGGGGACTGGTCGATTTAGGTTACAACGTAGGCGTTTTGTTTACGTGGTTTTTTCTTATTGCCTTTTTGTATAACTTATCGGCAAGTATTAATAAGCCAGATAAGAGCAGGGCACAACTTTCATTTATTATGATGGTATCCTACATAGCTAGTTTGCTTATGGACCCACTTATTACACCATCGCACTTAAATTATTTTTATTATGACGCTGTAACTCTCCTTGTTTTACTTCTGTGGCATAATTTCACGGAACAGGCTGTACCTACGCCTTTTTATTATTTAATTGTAGGGCTAAGCTTTAATGCCTGCTTATTTTTAGGTATGCATTACGACATTGTTATACAGGGTACACTTTACTATTGGTGGTTTTGGACCGTATATATTTTTGGTATGTATTTTAGCGATTTTACAATGGCACTAGTGCTAATTATAAATAAAGACTTGCTGGGACTTGTGAGGCTTAAAAACGTTTTGCAAAGCGACATTCTGAGGCGTTAATTTCTATGGCAGATATTCTTTGGAGTTTAGTTGTAATTAGAGATTATGTAGGCATTTTCATCACATGGCTGTTCGTTTTCGCTTTTTTGTACAACCTATCAGCAAGTATAAATACTTCTCAAAAAGCGAATGTGTACTTATCTTTAATTATGATGATTTCCTATAGTTCAAGTACATTATTCGATATGGTTACAGTATCGCACTTATACTACTTCTATTTTGATATTGTTACTTTAGCTGCTATTTTTTTCTACAAACGCATAAGCAAAGAAGCTATGCCTGTATCTTTTTACTATGTGGTTATAGGCTTAAGTATTAATGCGAGTTTGTTTTTAGCAATGCATTACGATATTGAAGTACGTGGCACATTGTATTATTGGTGGTTTTGGAATGTTTATGTATTTGGCACGTATTTTACAGATTTAATTATGCCATTAGCTTTAATTGTTAATAAAGATATCTTAGGCTTAGCAAAGTTAAGTGATTATTTAACAACAAAATTTAAGCCCTCACAATATGCATAATTTATTATGGGCGATGGCTAACCTTTATGATTACATAACCATTTTAATTACTTGGTTATTTGTTTTTGCATTTCTATATAACTTATCAACAAGTATTAACAAACCAGATAAAAGCCTAGCCCAAATATCATTTATTATGATGGTTTCATATACATCAAGCATGGTTATGGATCCGCAAACAGCTACGCCTCACCTAAACCTTTTTTTATTTGATGCAGCTACAATATTAACTTTGATGATGTGGGCGGGCTTTTTCATAAAAAACAAGCCTACTGCTTTTTATTACCTAATAGTGGGGCTTAGCTTTAATGCGTTTGTATTTTTTGGAATGCATTACGATAGCATTGTCTTGGGAAATATGGAGTTTTGGTGGTTTTGGGGGCTTTACGGTATTGGTCAGCTTACAAGTGACTTAGTTATGGCAGTGGTTTTATTTACAAATAAAGATATTTTAGGTTTAGTAAAAGTCAAAAATTATCTCGTTAGAAGATTGGGTACTTACTAATGCTTCAAAATGTATTTATGGCATTAAGTACTATAAACGATTACCTGAGCATCTTTATTACATGGGCTTTTGTAGTGCCATTTTTATATAATTACGCTTGTACAATTAACTGCCGTAATAAGCATGTAATGTTCATTTCATTAGTTATGATGCTCTCCTATACATTCAGCCTAATTATGTTCAAAGCATCACTTACCCTTACTGATTCAATATATTTAGATTTAGTAATTGCAGATTTACTTACCATCCTCACTCTTGTTTACTTCTCTTATAGTTATGCACATGCAAACGCCACAGCCTATTATTACCTTGTTTTTGGTTTAACATTTAATGCAATTTTACATATGGCTATGCATTACGATTATGTAGTATTGGTTACCTATGACTATTGGTGGCTTTGGGGAGTTTACGGGGTCGGTCAGTTTTCGAGTGATTTAATTATGGCAATAGTCTTAATTATTAATAAAGATATTTTGGGCTTAGTAAAAATTAAAAAATTTTTACTAAGCAGCCAGTTATTGCAAAAAACGACTCAAAATATGTAAGGTGTACCAGCGCGCCAAAAAGCGCGCTAATATATTTAGCTTAACACGCGTCGCAGCCCAACTTTTCTGTTAAGGCATCAACAATAACAGGGTGAACAAATTCGCTCACATCGCCATTATGGCGGGCAACTTCTTTAACCAGTGTTGACGATATAAATGAATTACGCTCAGAAGGTGTTAAAAACACGCTTTCTAAATCTGGATTTAGGCGACGGTTCATGTTTGCGAGCTGAAATTCGTAATCAAAATCAGACACTGCTCTAATACCGCGAATAAGCACATCAGCTTTATGTTCGTAGGCTAAATTTGCCAGTAAACCCGAAAAACCAATTACTTTTACGTTACTTAAATGGCCTAAAATGTTGTTGGCTAAATCCACTCGTTCTGCAAGGCTAAAACACGGTTGTTTAGATGGGTTATGAGCAATAGCTACAATCACAGTGCTAAACATTTTAGCTGCGCGTTGAATAAGATCTGTGTGCCCATTGGTTAAAGGATCGAATGTACCAGGGTAAATTGCCGTAACGTTCATAAGTTTCACTAACTATTATTTTTTGAGTAGTCTATCAGTGTTTGTAGTACAAATCAGCTTAGCTCGTTTTTAAAATAGTAAATTATGGTGGTATTTAAACCAGCTCGATTTGTTTATACTGCAAAGATCATATTTAGTGTAATGTAGTTTATAAGTTAATTTGAGTAGTCGCATATGAATACCAAGGAAAAAATAATACACACCAGTATTTCGTTATTTAATGAACATGGTGAGCGTGCAATATCAACTAATCATATTGCATCGCATTTAGGGATGAGCCCGGGTAACCTTTATTATCACTTTAAAAATAAAGAAGACATTATCCGTCATATTTTTGCGCTTTATAGCGAGCACTTAAACACTCATTTTAAACCAATACATGCAAACGATGATGCGTTTGATCACCTAACAGCGTATTTAGATTCATTATTTGAGTTGATGTGGCGTTATCACTTTTTTTACGACAACTTGGGCGATATTCTCTCCAGAGATGAAAGCTTAAAACAAGCGTATATTGGTTTTCAGTCAGCTTTGCTCGAGCAGGTACGCCAAGTTATTTTAGGCTTACGCGATAGCGATATGATATTTATAGAAGAGCAAGACGCATTAGAACTTGCCCATACACTCAAGCTTACCGTGAGCTTTTGGACACCCTACATAAAAGCACGTAGACCAAGTGGCGCACTCGCTGAGCAAGATATTTACCATGGTATTTTAAAGGTACTGACTTTATTCAGGGCTTACAGTACTGATAAAAGTATTGATAAAATGAACCAACTACGTGAAAAGTACACCGAACTTGCACAACACGCCCCAAGTGTTGCTTAGTCTCATTTTTCTGGTTAGTTCCTAGACGCAAAATTTTTTGATATAATCGCGCGCCCAATGCCTGGGAGCGCGAATTCCCGCAGTCTAAGAGTGAACTATGCTTAAATTTATCGTCAAACTACATCCTGAAATTGCCATTAAAAGCCGTTCGGTACGTAAACGCTTTACTAAAGTGTTAGAAAATAACATTAAAATTGTATTGCGTCGTGTTGACGAAAAAGTACAAGTAAGAAACAACTGGGATAACATTTCAGTCGTTACTAAATTGGTTGATGCACAAACGCGCTTAGACTTTATTGACAGCCTGCAGCGTATTCCTGGAATTGTGCAATTTATTGAAGTAACCGAAACAGACTTCACTACACTTGACGATATTTATAAAAAAACGATTGATCTAGTAGGGCATACGATTGTTGGCAAAACATTTTGTGTACGCGCTAAACGTATCGGGCAACACGATTTTACTTCAACAGATTTAGAGCGTTACGTAGGTGGTGGTTTAAACCAGCACGTAGAAGGTGCACGCGTTAAGTTAAGCCGCCCTGAAGTAACTATTCGCTTAGAAGTAAAAGACGATAAAGCTTACATAGTAACGCAAACACATTTTGGTATGGCTGGTTTCCCACTGCCAACTCAAGAAGACGTGCTTTCGCTTATGTCGGGTGGTTTTGACTCTGGTGTAGCTAGTTATCAAATGATCCGTAAAGGCGCTCGTACGCACTTTTTATTCTTCAATTTAGGTGGCGCAGCTCACGAAATTGGTGTTAAACAAGCAAGTTACTATTTATGGAAAAAGTTTAGCTCTACCCATAAAGTTAAGTTTGTAACTGTTGATTTTGAACCCGTAGTCGCAGAGATTTTAGAAAACGTTGAAAACAGCCAAATGGGTGTTGTACTAAAACGCATGATGATGCGTGCAGGTAGCCAAGTTGCTGAAAAGCTAAACATTCAAGCACTTGTAACTGGTGAAAGTATTGGTCAGGTTTCAAGCCAAACACTAGCTAATTTAAGCGTGATTGACCGCGTAACCGAAACGCTTATTTTACGCCCGCTTATTCAGCACGATAAGCAAGAAATTATTAATATTGCCCGCCAAATTGGTACCGCAGAAATGGCCGAAACGATGCCAGAGTACTGTGGAGTAATTTCTAAAAAGCCAACGGTTAAAGCTAAAATTGATGTTATTAAAGGCGAAGAAGAAAAGTTCGACTTTGATGTACTAAATACCGTAGTAGAAAATGCCCGCATTATGGATGTACGCGACATTGACGTAGAAGCTAAGCAAGAGTTAAAAGAAGCTGAGTCGGTTGCTGATTTACCAGCTGGCGCAGTGGTTGTTGATATTCGCTCACCTGAAGAAGAAGATGCAGCACCACTAGAGGTTGATGGCATTGAAGTGGTGCATTTACCGTTTTTCCGTTTAGCGACTAAGTTTGGTGATTTACCAAAAGATAAAGATTATTACTTATATTGCGAAAGAGGTGTGATGAGCCAGTTACAAGCGCTTATTTTACATGAGCAAGGCTTTGATACAGTTAAAGTTTATCGCCCGTAAGTAATCAAAATTTAGGTTAAGTATTTATATAAGCGTGGTTTAAACCACGCTTTTTTTGCCTCAATTTTAGCAAGTAGTTCATTATTATAAGGTGTTTTAATATTATAAAGTTTGCCTTGCTGACGAATATACCCACAAATGGCTGCAATTTCGGTCGTTCTGTTATGAACAACATCTTGCTGCATAGATGAGTAATTATCGCAGGTTAGCTCCATTATTTTATAAGCGGTGTTTAATGCTTTAATTAAAGGAATATCAAGCCCTTGGGCTTTTGCTATATTACATGCCTCATTAAGTGCGCTAAAAATTATTGCGTTATATTTAGGAGAGCGTAGCTCACCATTTTTAATATTGTTTAAGGCGCTAAGAGGGTTAATCGCAATGTTTACAAGCAGTTTTTCAAAGCGAAGCTGATGAATATTATCAGTCCATTTAATGTTAGGTACTGCTTTTAAAGCCTCTGCGGTAACTTCGTTATTTTGAAGTGCGAGGCTGTTACAACCGCCAACCACACTTTGTCCTTCGCCTGTATGTTGCACAATATACAGGTTAGATTTATACCCTGCCATGCTAGTGGTTAAAAAGTAGAGTGCTTGGGTGCTATTAAGCTGATCATTTATCTCGTCAACATTTCCCATTCCATTATGCGAAAGAACGACAGAGCAACCTTTAGGTAAAAAAGGTTTTACTTGAGCAAAGGCATCGGGTACCTGAAAGGCTTTAACCGTAAATAATACAAGATCAAATTCGTTGTTTTTATTTAGCTGATTTAAAGAAATAAACTGTGCGTTAATTTTTTTAGACGCATTATTACCACGGCTATAAAAACGTGTGTTCGTAGAGGCTTTACGAGTTAATACCGTTACATGATTTGATGCGCTTAAAAAGTGGCTCAGTAATAAGCCTATAGCGCCATCACCAACAATTAAAATATTAGCCATATGGGTTCTTTTTTCGGGGGGTAAAAATAACTCTAATTAAAAAGTAGCTAGCAGCACCAGCAAAGTCAGCAAAAAAATCACCTAGTGATGCCTGTCTGTAGGGAAGGGCGTCTTGCATTATTTCTATAGATGCACCGTATCCAGCCAGTAGCATTATTTGTGCATACAAAGGAAGCTTAAACGCTTTATCCATTATGATAGCTAGTACGAAAAAAATCCCGAAATGGGCGACTTTATCAACATGGGGGAATAAATTTACAACTCCGCCTTTTACTTCCTTGGCAAATAAAAAGGTAAAAGCCACTATGCTGATTAAAAAAATTGCTTGATAAACACGCCTTGTCACGACAAATCCTAAAATCGCTTAAAAAAGAGTCGCAAGTATATCAAACTAAATTAGTATCGCACCTGAACAGCATGCAGAAAAATGTAAAGATTTATAATTTTAGCGTTATAATTGCCGCATAAAATTAAGATTAAATAGTTAGGAGAAACCAATGCCTTCATTTGATATTGTATCTGAAGTGGAAATGAACGAAGCTAAAAACGCGGTTGATAACGCAAATCGCGAGTTAGAAACGCGCTTTGACTTTAGAGGCGTAGACGCTTCAATCGAATTAAACGACAAAACAATTAAACTAAAAGCAGAAGCTGACTCACAAGTTATGCAATTGTTTGATATTTTAGCCAGTAAAATATCAAAGCGCGGTATGGATGTAGCGAGTTTAGAGCTGCAAGATATTACGCGTGCAGGCAAAAATGTTTTTCGTAACGTTGGCCTTAAACAAGGTATTGAAAAAGACATGGCTAAAAAAGTAGTTAAAGCCATTAAAGATTCTAAAGTAAAAGTACAAGCAGCTATTCAAGGTGAAGAAGTACGTGTTACAGGTAAAAAGCGTGACGATCTACAAGAAGCTATGCAGGTAGTTCGCAGCGCGGACTTAGGCCAGCCTTTTCAGTTTAAAAACTTCCGCGATTAATTATTTATAGTAGGGCTAGTTATAAATAATACCTCTTCAACCTGCGCTTAATAATATAAGCTCAGGTTGAGCTATTTTTAAGCGCTGTTAGCACCCTTAATAAATCAAACTATGTTTAATAATTAAGCTACTATACTTATACTCTTATTAAATATTTTTGTTTTAGGTGTATTAATGAATCGCTACCAACTTTTAGTTTTTATTACTTTTGTATTTTTTAGTTGCTCAAGCACAAGTAAAGCAATAGATATAAATGTATTAGTAGAAGATGGTTATTTTCCTATAGTCATTAATGCCCAAAAACAGCAGGGCTTAGCCCCTGAGTTTATTAAAGTATTAAACAATACCCAAAGTGAATATAACTTTATACTCAATTCATTACCTGTAAAAAGGTTGACCAAATCAGTAGAGCAAAACAGATTTGATGTTTTATTTTTAATGGCGCAGCAATGGATCCCTCTATCAGTGCGAGAAAATATTACCCAAAGCAAATTTTATGTTATTACTAAAAATGAATTATATGCACTTAAAGAAAACGCCAAAGATCAAACCTACTTTGATGACTTACAATCATTAACTAAAGCCGGTGTACTTGGTTACTCTTATCACTTTGCAGGGTTTAATACCGACGCGTATTACTTAAGTGAAGAGCATAATGTTAGCCTCACAGTTGACGAGTTCAATGTAGTAAAAATGCTGTTATTGCAGCGCGCAGATGTCGGTGTTTTAAATAATATTGCTTATCAATATTTTAAAAATAAAAAAATATTCGATATGAGTTTGTTATATAAAAGCGAAAAACCAGACGCGGTGTTCGACACTCACTTTTTAGTAAGCCCTAAGCAAAGCAAAATATCTGCATCTAAAATAGATTCAATTCTTAACTCAGCAGCTACAAAGCCCCATATTATAAAGTTACTAAATAAATACTCAGCACCATCTAGCTTTGATAATACACCAGAGTAATTAGGTTTTAGCTGTATAGACGTCCGTTGACATTTGTAAACAAAGTACTCACAATAGCCGCATATTTTTAAGGTGCTTGCTTAGTGCTCATGCATTGGTTTTAAGGTATTGAAACTAACAGCAAGATAATCGGGAAGTTGGTGCGTATTTATGACAAAAGCAATCCCAACACTGCCCCCGCAACGGTAAAGTATTAACACTTTTTTAAAGGTGTTTACTGAGTCCGGAGACCGGCCTTAAAGTAATCTTACTTACTTAAATCTTTGCGGTGGGCAAAGATAGGGACCATCATGTTAAATAAAACAACACTTGGCGTTGCAATTACTGCTGCGCTGTCATTTTCTGTGTCTGCTACAGATAATTCAATCGAAAAGATAACTGTTACTGCTAATAAATTTGAGCAATCAATTAATGATGTTTTAGCAAGCGTAAATGTTATTGACCGCGCCGAAATAGATGCAAGCAACGTGCGTGACTTACCAACGCTATTAAGTAAACAAGTTGGCTTTCAAATTAATCCTAACGGTGGCTTTGGCCAAAATTCTGGCGTGTCTTTACGTGGTACGGGTTCTGGCGATACGTTAATTTTAATCGATGGCGTACGGACGGGTTCGGCAACGCTTGGTCAAAAAGCGCTAAGTAATGTTCCTTTAAATAGTATTGAGCGTATCGAAATTATTAAAGGCTCACGTGCTGCTGTTTATGGCTCAGATGCTCTTGCGGGTGTTATTAATATTATTACGCGTGAAGCTGATAATTTATCTTTAGATGCTACTTTTGGCTCAGACGCATACCAAAACTATCAAGTTGCGGGCTCTGTTAAATCGGCTGAGGTAACCACCGCTTTTAATGCGGGTTATGAAAAAACAGATGGCTTTGACGCATTGCAAGGTGTGGCACCCGATGAAGATGGCTATGAAAATAAAAACCTTGGTTTTAAAGTAAATTACTCCGACGCACATTACGGCGACTTTAAGTTACTAGGTCAATACAACGAAGGTTACGCAGATTACGATAGTCGCTTTAGCCCTGCAACAAGTACTGTAGAGGTTAATGACTTTAAAAACTATCAGTTATCAGCGCTTTGGAATAAAAATTATACCAACCAATCGCACAGTATTGATGTTGCAATTTCAACAGATGACTCTGATAACACGTATGTTAATTTCTCTACGGGCTTGCCAATCACAAGCACGTTTATAACTAAACGTACACAAATTGATTATAACGGCCAATATACAGTTTCTAGTGACGTTAATATTAGTGGTGGTGTTAACTGGTATAACGATGATGTGTCGCACAGCTCTGAGGTATTTGTTGAAGATAACCGTGACGTACTTGCTGTGTTTGTAGGTGCTTATTACGATACCGACACAGTACTGGCTAATTTAACTTTTCGCCAAGATGATGACGAGCAGTTTGGTGACGAAACAACTTACACTGCTGCCGCGGGTTACCATTTATCTAAAGATTCAACATTTCGTATAAGCCAAAGTACAGGTTTTAAAGCGCCTACCTTTAACGATTTATACTATCCTAATTTTGGTAATCCTGATCTGCAGCCTGAAAAGTCTTTAAACCGTGAACTTGGCGTAAATGTTAACTTTGATGCTGCACAAGTTGATGTCGCTATTTTTAGAAACGACATTGAAGATAAAATTGATTACGATGCAAATTTTGCTTTAGCTAACATTAACGAAGCACGCTATGAAGGGGTTGAGTTTAGCCTTTCTCAGCAGTTTTATGGTTTTGATAGCAATATTAACTTTGCTTACTTAAGTGCAGAAAACAAAGAAACAGGCGCAGAATTACGTAACGTTGCTAAACGTACATTCAACTGGGAAGTAGCAAAACAGTTTGGTGCATTTGATGCAACACTAGATATGCAATACCGTAGTGACCGAGAAGGCGCAGTAACGCGTTTAGGTTCTTACACACTTTGGAACTTAGCGGGTAATTACCAAGTAAATGAGCACATTGAAGTATCTCTTCGTGTAGAAAATTTATTTGATAAAGAATACAACGCGGTTGATTCAAATGCTGATTTTACAACGGGCGAAGTGTATTACTACAACACACCAGAGCGTCGCTTCTTTGCAGGCGCAAGCTACCAGTTTTAGTCGTCTTTAATAACCTTTTCTAGTTAAAGGTTTATTAAGTTGAGCTGAAAATACAAAAGCCCGATTTAAATCGGGCTTTTTAATGTGTAGCTAAATTTAACTACTTAAATTAACTGCTTAAATTAGTTACTCAGTTAAAAACTCTTTAAAAACGGTTTCAAACTTGTGTAATTTAGGTGCTATTAAAATACTACAGTAACCTTGTTGTGGGTTTTCGTTGTAGTAATCTTGATGATAATGCTCTGCTGGGTAATACGTTGTAGCTGGGCTAACCTCTGTCACTATTGGCTCGCTAACGTGGTTTTGTAATTGGGCTATCATTTCATTGGTTTGTGTTAATTGCGCGTCGTCATGGTAATAGACAACGCTTCTGTATTGCGTGCCTATATCGTTACCTTGGCGATTTAATTGCGTTGCATCATGCAAAGTAAAAAACATTGCTAAAAGTCTTTCAAAGCTCACTATAGCGCTGTCAAATTCAATTTTAACAACTTCTGCATGCCCGGTAGTACCTGTACAAACTGATTGGTAAGTCGGCGTGTTTGTTTCGCCGCCAGTGTAACCAGAACTTACGTTTAATACGCCATTTACACGCCTAAATGCAGCATCTATACACCAAAAACAGCCGCCACCAAATGTTGTTACTTGCTTTGCTGAGCTCATAAATTATTCCTAAATGTGTATGGAGTTTAAAGGCGAGCATAAAATGAATGCGCCGTAACAACAAGGTTACGGCGCAATTAAGCGGTTAGATCTCTTCTAAAGGTTTATCTTGTGCTTGTTTATCAAGTTTTTGTTGTAAAAACTCAGGCGATTGTGTGTTTCGAGCTAACGCATAATACGCAGCAGGTACAACAAAAAGCGTCAGCAAGGTAGAGACTATAACGCCTGTAAATACAACAACACCAATTACCATGCGGCTTTCAGCACCAGGACCTGAGGCAAGTACTAAAGGTACCGAACTCATAACCGTGGTCAGCGAGGTCATAATAATAGGGCGTAAGCGCTGAGTTGCTGCCTGCAAAATAGCTTCGCTAAATTCAACGCCTTTATCACGTAGCTGGTTAGTAAACTCAACGATTAAAATACCGTTTTTAGCGCTTAAACCTATGAGCATGACAATACCAATTTGGCTGTAAATATTGAGCGTAAGGCCAGTAGACCATAAACCAAACATAGCGCCCATTAAGCCAAGCGGTACAGTTAGCATAATTACAAACGGGTGCATAAAGCTTTCAAATTGCGCTGCCAGTACTAAAAAAGTAACCGTAAGAGCAAGTATAAATACATAGGTCATCGCAGATGCACCTTCGTAATAAAGCTGAGATTCGCCTTTATAATCTACAGCACCATCAATATCGTTTTCCTGCGCGGCTACTTCATTCAAAAAGTTAAGCGCTTGCTCAAGCGTATAGCCATCAGCTAAGTTAGCGCTTAGCGTTATAGCGCGCATACGATTATAACGATTTAATCGCGATGCTGTGGCTTCTTCTTTTAAGCTGATAAGGCTGTCTAGCGGTACTAGCTCACCGCTTCGCGATTTAAGGTATATGTTTGAAATATCAGTAGGGTTAGCAAAATCGGCTTTTGTACCTTTTAAAATTACATCGTACTCTTCACCACGGTCAATAAAGGTAGTTACGCGGCGCTGACCCAACATTGTTTCAAGAGTTGTGCCCACATCTGATACCGACACACCTAAATCAGCCGCTTTGTTTTTATCTATGCTAACTAAAAACTGTGGGAAGGTTTCTTTATAATCATGGTCGATTCTTACAAGGCCTGGGTTTTGCTCGGCACGTTTTATTATGCGGTCGCGCCAATCGGCTAGTTGTGCGTAATCGTTACCTTGCAATACAAACTCAATAGGGCGAGATGAGCCACCACCGCCAATACCGCGGCGCATAATGGCAAAGGCACGTACATCGGTAACTTCTTGCATTTTACCGCTTATTTCATCCATTACTTCCCACGTAGAGCGTTTACGCTTATCCCAATCGGCCATACCTACAATTGCCACGCCGCCGCTACCGCCCCAACCAGGCACTCGAACAAGCACACGGCTAAGCTCACCTGCTTGCGAATAGGGCATTAAGCGCTCTTCAATTTTTGCCATGTTGGCGGCATTATTTTCGTAGCTTGCGCCTTCTGGACCACTCATCATAATAAAGAATGTACCACGGTCTTCTTTTGGCGTTAGCTCAGAGGGGACTTGTAAAAATAGCGAATAACTAACAAAGCCAGCAAGTAATAAGCTCACCATTAATCCCCATTTACGGGTTATATTGGTAGATAAGGACTTACGATAGCTTGATTCTATTTTAGTAAACTGACGGTCCATCCACAGGCTAAACTTGTTTGGTTTGTCAGATACTTTAAGTACTTTAGAGCAAAGGGCAGGAGCAAGCGTTAGCGCGGTAACGCTTGAGAAAAATACGGCAGCACTTACAGCCATTGCAAACTCTGTAAATAAGGCGCCTATACGGCCATCCATAAATACAAGCGGCACAAATACCGATATAAGCACTAGTGTGGTTGCTACAATTGCAAAACCTACTTCACGTGCGCCCCTAAATGCGGCTAACAACGGTGGCTCACCCAGCTCTATACGGCGGTGAATGTTTTCAAGCATTACAATGGCGTCATCTACGACTAAACCAATAGCCAATACTAATGCCAATAACGTTAATAGGTTGATTGAGTAACCCATAGCAAGTAAAAACATAAAGCTACCAACCAGTGCTACGGGTACAGTTACTGCCGGGATAAGCGTTGCTCGTATATTGCCTAAAAACAAAAATATAACCAGTACAACTAGCCCCATAGATATTGCTAGAGTGCTGTAAACTTCACTAATTGACTCTTTAATAAACACAGAGGAGTCGTAGCTGTCTTGAATAGTAGTACCTTCAGGTAGGTTTCGTTTTATTTTTTCAAGTTCGCTGCGGGCATTGTCTACCACGGTTAACGTGTTTGCTTTAGCTTGCTTAACAATGCCTAAACCAATCATGTTACGGCCATTACCACGGAACAAACTTTCATCGTCAGCAGCTTCTAGCTGAACGTCGGCAACTTCACCTAAACGTACTAAATAGCCTTCTTCACCACGCTTTATTACTAGGTTTTTAAAATCGCGTTGATCTTTATAGCTTCGGGCTGTACGTACAGTAAAGTCACGATCTATCGACTCAATTTCACCCGCTGGTAGCTCAACGTTTTCTGTACGTAGCGTATTTTCTATATCACTTGATGTAATTCCACGGGCAGCCATGGCTTGGCGATTTAGCCAAATTTTCATCGCGTATTGGCGCTCTCCGCCAATACGTACGTTTGATACACCATCAACGACGGCCAAACGGTCAACAGTAAAACGCTGAGCGTAATCAGATAGTTGCAACGAATCCATTGTTTCGCTGTTTAGTACAAACCACGCAATAGGGCTTTCATCACTATTTGATTTAGATATTTCAGGTGGGCGTACTTGATCAGGTAAGCTATCTAGAGCGCGAGCAACTCGCTCTCGTACATCGTTAGATGCAGCGTCTATGTCGCGGTTAATATTAAACTCAATAGTAATGTTTGAACGTCCATTACGACTTGATGAGTTAATACTTTTAATACCTTCAATACCTGATATACGATTTTCAATTATTTGCGTTATTTTGGTTTCTATAATCTCAGCAGACGCGCCAGTGTACTCAGTACTTATATTTACTATAGGCGTTTCAATATCTGGGTATTCTCGAAGTGGCAGCATAGTAAAAGCAACCAAACCAAAAGTAAGCAGTAGTAAATTAATTACAATGGCAAAAACAGGGCGTTTAACGCTAGTATCTGTAATCTTCACGTATTACCCCTTTATGCTTACTTTGCTACCAGAGCGAATTTTTATTAGCCCTTCAGTAACAATTTGCTCGCCATCGGTTAAGCCTTCATCAATAGCAACCCAACCATTGTTTCTGCCGGCAACATGTACTTCAATTCGGTTAGCTACACCATCAGTAATTTGAAATACAAAATGTTTATCTTGAAGTGGGATCACGGCTTTTTCAGGCACCATTAATGCCTGATTACTACTTAGCTCCAGAGCCGTGTTTAATAACATGCCAGGGCGAAGTAATCCTGATTTATTAGCAAAGCTTGCAGTAACTTCAACGCTGCGAGTTACAGAGTCGATACGCGAGCTAATATGCGTTACTTTGCCGTTAAACGTTTGCCCTGGGTAGGCGTCGTTTTGAGTTAATACCTTCATACCTATAGCTAGCTGAGATAAGTATTTTTCAGGCACTTTAAAATCAACTTTAATAATACTAATATCATCAAGTGTTGTGATAATGGTTGTATTACTTACGTATGCACCTACTGATATTTCTCGTTTACCTAGTAGACCAGAAAAAGGCGCAGTAATCGTCATTTCGTTTAGCTTTGTTTTTGCGCTTTCTAGTTGAGCCTCTGTTGCATCAACACGCGAAAGTTGCTCCTCTAGTAGTGACTTTGCTGTTGATTGCGTACGTGAAAGCTCAGTAAGGCGGTCTAGCTGGCGCTTTTCTTCACGCAGGTTTATGCCTAGTTCTTTAACCGCTAGTTGTTCTTGCTGGCTTTGTAGTTGAACTAATTTTTGACCTTTACTGACTAAGTCGCCATCTTTAAAGTATATATCTGTGACATAGTCGTTTTGTGCACTTTTAATATAAATTGCTTGGTTTGCGCGGGCACTACCAATGGCTTCTATCATTACTGCGTTTTCTTGAGAGGTAACCGTGTGAGCTGTTACTTGGGTCGACATTTGCGATAAATCGGCCTGTTCACCGTGGCTAGCGGGTAAATATAAGTAAACGCTAAATATTAAAAGTAGTGTAATGATAAATGGAAAGAGAGCTTTACCTGATTGTCTTGAGTACATTGATTTCATACCTGAAAATGAATTGTAAGTATTGTACGAAATAAGACCGGGAAAAGGCGGTTATGTATCTCATAAATTTGTGCGTTAAGCGTAAAAGTAAATAAGATTTATTCATTGTTCCTATTTTGTTGAGGAAAAGCGGTAAATGTATGAAATTTAAAACCACCTGTAGTTTTTGTTTAACCACAAGAAAGGTCATACTTTGGGCCGTTATTATGTTTGTATTTTATATGGTGTTTTATCAATATGGATAAACTTAACAAAGCGGTTAAATATCGTGCTCAAGGAGCTCGCTATGCAATAGAAATACTTATTGTTGGGGCGGTAGGCCTTGCCTTTATCATGCTGTTTAACTTATTGCGGCCGGGTGAAATTAGCATACTAGAAATATTTTTAGTAAGTTTGTGTATAGCCGCTATTTTTGTTGGTTTTTTAAAAACTCAAGAGCCTTATTACAGTCTAGTTTTAAGTGAGTCTGAATTAATTTATTGCCACAAATATGGCGCGTGGAGCATGTCTTGGAGTAATTTTCATCACAGTGGGATCCCCAAAGTAGAAGATGGGCTTGATCACCTAGAGCTTAATGCTGTGGGTGTTAAATTAAACGACATAGATGAGTTTTTAACAAGTATTGCACCGCGAATTGCAGGGAAACTATTAATAGAACAGCGCAACTTATTTATGCAAGTTGTTCAAAAACATTGCAAAAATGGCAATTGCCCATCAGAATGGTTAATAGAAGATACACATTACACTTCCTTAAAAGGAAAGAGCTATACTGGACTTATAGCTATGTTTGCTAATAGAACTAAGCACCTTCAACTGTTAACAGGTTACGACTTATTGTTACCTGCCAGTGTATTAGATAGAGATATTTGGGCATTTAGTGCTAACTTAAATAAGTGGAAGCGCCAGCCCAGTCAGTTTATAGCGTCGCAAATTAATAATTAAATTGCGGCTGTAGGAAAGAAGATGAGCCAAGACAGAGCCTTTTTAAAAAGTGGTCGAAATACCATAATACATAAAGACAAAAAACTTGATTTAGTGGTAGTTAACTCTGAGATCCACCCTAAAATAAAAGTAACTCAAAATGGCCTAGAACCATTTAAAGAAGAGTTACCTAAAAATCGACGTGACGCAAAAGACCGTTACCTAGAAATGGTTTACGTTAGCAGTGCAGATGTTTTTGGTGAAGAAAAGCAACTGCTTTTTATTCAGGCTTTGGATGGTCGAGAGTACAAGGTAGATTACAGTAAAATAGGTACAAAGTTGTTTGTGCGTATCCATCAAGATACTTATATGTAGCTATTTAATGGCATCTTTATTGCTTGTGATTACACTATAGTAATTATTTGACATAAAAGGTGCTACGTATGAAAGCGTTTGCTTTAATCCCTCTCATTTCTTGCGGTTTGCTGAGTGCGTGTGGAGGCGGTGGTGGTAGCGACGATACCGGTATAGAGTCATCAGTGAATGCCGGAACTGACTTACAAATTATCGAAAAAAGTGAATTTACCATTACTGCACAAGGCTCTCCTGCAGACGGTACATTTACTTGGCAACAAGTAAGTGGCCCAAGTTTAGATGGATTCCCACTTGATGGTGCAGAGCAAACCCTTACAGCACCAGATGTTAAAGCTGACAGCGAAATAATTTTAAGAGTTAGCTATCAAAGTACTGGAAGCAGTGCTGTTAGTGATGATATTACAATTTCTGTTAGTTCTAATAATCAGCTACCTCTTGTGGTAGTAACGCAAACCTTACCCGAAACACTTCCCTCTGTTTATAAAGATACAATTACCTTAAGTGCTCTTGAATCAACAGATCCTGATGACAATGGCCAAATAGATACTTATTTTTGGGAACAGTTATCAGGCTTAGATCTTGATATTACAAGCTTTGATGAGTCAACGCTGAGCTTCTCTCATCCGTTACTTGAAAGCAATACCAATTTATCTTGGAAATTAACAATTACTGACGATGAAGGTGGGCAAGCAAGTACGCAATATGATATGACACTTAATAAAACTAATGAGCTGGTGGATGCTAATGCTGGGGATGATCAAACTGTAGAAGAGTTTGAATTAGTTACCCTAGATGCAACAGGCAGTGAAACAGTCACGGATACTTATGAGTGTACCTGGCAACAACTTACCGGTAATGCCGAAACGCTTAGTAGCGCGAGCCAATGTACAACAACATTTACTGCATCTGATGTAGATACAGATACTACTTTAAGCTTTGAGGTGACAGTAACAGATTCAAAAGGGCGTACCGATACAGATTCTTTATTTGTTGATGTTACACCTAAAGCGCTGGGACTTATAAACGACAGCGGTGTAGGTGAGTGCTATAACAATACTCAACGAATAAACTGCGCAAGTGATGACTTTCCTGAGCAAGATGCTGAGCTTGGCCGCGATAGTTACGCAAATAGATTAGATAAAGTAGGTAAAGGTAATCTGGCATTTGATTATACTAAGTTAAACAAGTTTGCCGATGAAGTTGCAGATGATAGCAGTGACTTTACCTGTATTCGCGATAATGTGACTGGCTTAGTGTGGGAAGTAAAAAGTGCTCCTTCAGGTACTGTGCCAGACACCTCATTGCGAGATGGGCAAAATCATTACTTTTGGGATATAGGAGAGACTACTTTTACAGATACAAGTACTGCAAATAGCACGTGTCCTAACGATACAAGTTGTGGAGTTCAAAGTTATATAAACGAAGTGAACGACTTAGATTTTTGTGGTGGTACTAATTGGCGTTTACCAACGTACACTGAGCTTTTAGGTTTAATTGATTATGGCAAGCAAGGGCAAAGAGTATTGATCGACGAATCGTTATTTCCTTATATTCCTCAAGCGGGCGAGATAGAAGATGTAGATTTACCTTATTGGACCTCGCAAACAGCCGCCGATGGTACTAGTTTATCGCAAGCTTATATTATCGATATGAGTAGCGGGAATGACCTTGCTTACCCTAAAGAAAACACCGCTTATGTACGCCTAGTTAGAAGCCGTTAGGAGAAAATGATGAAATTAAAATTACTCTATGTTCTAGCTGCTACCGCGTTTAGCTTTAATGTTGCTGCTGAACAAACATGTTACGCAGGTGCAGACACTACAACCGCAACAGATAGGTTTACTATAAATACAGACGGTACTGTATCAGACAGTGAAACAGGTTTAATGTGGCAACGATGTAGCTATTCGCAAACCTACAACGAGGATACAGAACTTTGCGAAGGGTCTACACCTTCTATTAATTGGCAAGAAGCTCTGCGCGGAGCAAAAAATGATACAACCGCCGATTACGATGATTGGCAAGTGCCTAATATTAAAGAGCTGGCGAGTATTTTAGAGCACAGCTGTACAGAGCCAAGTATTAATGAAGATGTATTTTTAGGCACTAAGTTACAAAATTATTGGTCTAATACATCAGGTGTAAGCACAATGAGCTCAGCGTGGGTATATCAGTTTGATAGCGGGTTAAATAGTTTACATGCTAAAACAAGCAACGTGTATTTACGCTTAGTTCGTTACGAAAAATAATATAAACCACTATTTAAATGATGCAGTATTTATTGGCATCGTAACAAAAGCACAGCTTTAACGCTGTGCTTTTTTGTTTTACATAAATTTACGTTATTTCACCAATAAAGTGCTTATAAGATTGTTACTTAGTGTGTTTTTTTGCCATTATAGGCCGTGATTTAATTACGAAGGAATATCACGGTGTATTTAAGCTATTTTGGCCTAAGCGAAAAACCTTTTTCGATCTCGCCTAACCCTCATTACTTATTTTTAAGTGAACGCCACAAAGAAGCATTAGCACACCTAACCTATGGATTGGGTGAAGATGGCGGCTTTGTATTATTAACGGGCGAAGTAGGCACAGGTAAAACAACTATTACGCGCAGTATGTTAGAGCAGCTGCCAGAAAATACGCAAGTGGCAATGATCCATAACCCTGCGTTATCAGAGCTTGAACTTTTAGCAAGTATTTGTGATGAGCTAAAAATTAGTTACGACTCGCAAAATGCCACACTAAAAAGCCTAACCGATATTATTAAACAGCATTTAGAAATGAATAATAAGTCGGGTGGCCACACCATACTTATTATTGATGAAGCCCAATTATTAGCACCTGATGTACTAGAGCAGTTACGCTTATTAACTAACATAGAAACTGATCATAAAAAGTTACTGCAAATAGTGCTAGTAGGGCAACCTGAATTGCAAGAGCTATTAAAACGAAATGAATTAAGGCAACTTGCTCAGCGAATTACTGCTCGATATCACTTATTACCGTTAACGCAAGGGCAAACGGTGGCTTATATTAAGCACCGTTTACATATAGCAGGCTGTGATAAAGGAGTATTTTCAATGGATGCCATGCAAACTGTACATCAGTTAACTGGCGGAGTGCCTCGCTTGATGAACTTAGTATGTGAGCGGGCATTAGTAGGGGCTTTTGCAAAGCAACAGCTAATAGTTGATAGCGATATAATAAAAAAATCAGCGCAAGAGTCATTACCTATGGATTTTATAGCAACTGATAATAGCGCTTCAAAACCAAGTGGATACACCTCGTACGGCTTTGCCTTTGTTGCATTGTTTGCAGCAGGTGTTGGCCTTTCATTTATTATATAGTTAGGTGATTAATGTCTTATTTATTAGATGCATTAAAACAATCGCAACAAGCAGATATGAGCGCCGAGCAATACGATTTGCAATCAGAACAATTAAAACAACAACAAGCACTCAAGCGTTATCGTAAATTAGCGTGGTTACTCGGAGGCAGTATTGCCGCTTTTATAACTGTCGCTGGTGGGTTTGCCAGTGGTAAGTGGCTACAAAGCAGCCCCTTTTTTGAAAAGCCAGTACTTAACGAAGCTACAAAAATTGAAGCGGATAGTAAAGCGCCTGTAAAAGTGAGCGAAGAAGAGCAAACAGCATCTTTAAATTCAGCAAATAAATCATCGCCTTTAGAGTCTATGAAAACTGCAGATAGCACTAATAAAGCGTCTATTGAAGGTCAGGTTGTATATGTACAAACACAATCTGGTGTGCAAAAAATGCTGCTAACCCCGCAAGGGCAATATATTCCAATGAATGATAATCCTATGCAAACTCAGCAAGGTTATAATGTAAAAATGCCTATAAATGCCAATGGTTATAGCCAAAATACATTTAATCAACCTGTGCAGAACTACAACCCCAATGCCTATAATGCACAAGGGCAAAACTCACAGTTTATGCAGCCTCAAACGCCAAATACAAGCTCTGCTGGGCTAGATATGAGCAAATATAAAGTGCTGGGTAAACCTGTTAATAGTAATGCAGGGCAAAATACATCAACGACACAAAGCGATCCTGAATTAGATGCGGTGCCGACTAAATTAAAAGACGCGTTTGCACAAGCAATAAAAGACTCTGAACAGGAGCAAGATTACGAAGTAACTCAAGGCTCTCGTACTTCTTCTCGTGTTAACCCTGTAGAGCTATTACCAGACGGCCTACAAGCAATGCTACCAAGCATAAAATATCAGGCGCATATTTACTCATCAAGCGCAGATAAACGTTGGATCAAGTTAAATGGACGAGAGCTTCATGAAGGTGAAAGCATCGGAGTTTTAACTGTAATAGAGATTACGCCAGAGCAAAGTGTACTTGATTTTGATGGTTACGAGTTTAGCTTAAAAGCATTGCAAGACTGGCCGCAATAATAAGGTAGGAGTTGTATCAATAGAGCCGCACTATCGCGTTCTGAGCGGCTTTATTAAGGTAAAATAGAATTTTTATAAAAGCGTTCTAAATCAATATTATATTCTTTTGGTTTTACGGCAGACTCTAGCGAGTCAGACGTTTTTTTATTTGATAAATCTATATCTTGTACTTCCGTATAGCGACCATGTTTAGCACTATAAAAAGTTTTAACTGTAGGCTTTAAGGGGGTCGCTGGGTTGCTTTCAGTTACCAAGCCCACTTTTTGACTCGACAACCTGACAAGAGTACCTACAGGGTGAATACCAATACACTGGATAAACTTAGTTAATAGCTCACCATCAAAACTGTCCGGGCATCCGTCTTTTAATATTTTAAAGGCTTTTATAGGCTCCATACCTGCTTTATAAACTCGCTCTGCGGTTAATGCATCGTATACATCTACAATCGATGCCATGCGAACATATAAGCTTATTTCATCACCTTTTTTACCATAGGGGTAGCCTTTGCCATCCAATCGTTCATGGTGCATACCAGCAATATCTACAGCTACACCAGTTAATCCAGACTCTTCTAGTATTTGCTTTGAATAAAGTGCGTGTAGCTTCATTATTTCAAACTCGGCCTCGGTTAGACGCCCTGGTTTGTTGAGCACTTCATCTGGGGTTTTTATTTTTCCTATATCATGCAATAAAGCACCTGTTGTTAGCTCTACTATTAGGTCTTTATTTATGCCTAAATGTTTTGCAAAAATGCCCATTAAAATAGACACGTTTATTGAGTGCTCAAGTAAGTAAGCGTCTTTTTGGCGCATTTGCGTTAAACATGCAAGGGCATCTTGGTTTCTAAATACTGAGTCCATAAAACCACTGGCAAGCTCTCTAAATGGCGCTATATCTATATCTCGGCCAGCCTTAATATCTTTAAATGCTTTTATTTGTAAGGTTTTAGCTTCGTCGTAAAGCTTTTTTGCTTTACCCATTTCTTGTTCACTACTGTGAACTTTCTGCCAGGGATCACGTTTTTTAATGATAGTAGATGTCTGGGTTGGTTCTTTTTCAGGTACTGAATCTGTGAGGGTTTTGTCTGGGTCTATTTCTATCTCTAAAATACCGGCATTTTTAAGCTTATCAATACCAGCCTGAGTTTTTACCCATCCCTGATTTTTGATCTTTATACGGCCTGTTTGTTTAGTAACACTTTGAACAAACATACCGGGTAATAGTTTTGAAATGGGAATAATTTTCAATCTAGTGGCTTCTGTTGTTAATCTTTCGTTAATTTAACAAATATGTACGTTACTGACTAATAAAAAAGGCACTTTACAGTGCCTTTTTTATTTTTTAGTGTAAAAGTATTGAGTTAACTACTCATCATCTTCAACAAGCGTCATTAGCGAGGTATTACCACCTGATGCTGTTGTATCAATACTAATTGTTTTTTCAGTAATTAAGCGCTTAATTAATGTATCGTAATACTCAGAGCTAATTACCGGTAAAATTGCCCCTTTGCGCTGTGCAAGTTGTTGGCTGAAGTAGCCTAAACGAGACGAGCGAGCAGCAACTACCGCACCTGCTAAATGAGGATGCGCCAAAATAGCTTGTAACTGATTAGGTTTAGCTACTTGGAATACGCCCTCGGCAACACCTGTAGAGATAAATTTATCTTTAAAGGCAACCGCTTCATCATAAAACAGCTCAGACGCTACAGTGATGACCGTATTACCTGCGGCAATTGCAGTAATGATAGACAATGCCCAAAAGTTAAATGAAGTACTTTTATCGGCGTAACACACTACACAACCACGCGCTTCAAGGTGAAGTGTATTAGACTCACCCGTTGGCCCTGGCAGGGTAGTAAACTTACGCATGTGTTTTTCAAGGCGGTTAAGCTGAGCACGTGCTTCTGAAAGCGTTAATGCTAAATCGTCTGCTAAATCGTCAATAATTTCTACTGTAGCAATTTTAGCAAGTAACTGTCGTACAGCCGAAACGCGGTCGTTTAATGGTGTTGCACGCCAAATTTTTTCATCGCGCATTGAGTTCGTCATTAGCTTTTGAACTTGCTCATTTGCACCGCTATAGTGGTGTAAATCAAGCTCATCTGGCGTCAGGTTAGTCATTTGCACGTTATCTGGTGATGCTTTTTCTTTCACTAAACGTTGAAGGTAGTTAGGGCCACCAGCTTTAGGGCCTGTACCTGATAAACCACGGCCACCAAACGGTTGCACACCAACAATAGCGCCAATCATGTTACGGTTTACGTATACGTTACCCGCACGCGACATTTTAGCTAAATACTCACAGCGCTCTTCAATACGTGAATGCACGCCCATTGTTAAGCCGTATCCTGTGTTATTTATTTGGTCAATCACATTATCAATATCGTTCGATTTAAAGCGTACAACATGAACACATGGGCCAAATACTTCACGCTTAAGTACTGATAAATCTTCAATTTCGTATAAGCGAGGAGCAAAGAAGTAAGCGCCATTTTGCGTGTTATCCGGAATTTTACACTCGTAATGAAGTATAGAATTACCTTTTAAGTACTCAACATGGTCGTTTAAGTTTTTAAGCGCTTTTTCGTCAATTACTGGGCCAACATCGGTTGAAAGTAATGAAGGGTCGCCAATGTGTAATTCAGCTAAAGCACCTTTAAGCATTTCAATAATGCCATCAGCTACGTCATCTTGAATAAACAGCACACGAAGAGCAGAACAACGTTGTCCAGCACTTTGGAAACCCGAACTAATTACATCGTCAACAACTTGCTCAGGAAGGGCTGTTGAGTCCACAATCATACAGTTCTGACCACCTGTTTCTGCAATTAACGGTACTTGAATATCGTTACGGGCAGCAAGTGTTTGAGAAATAAGTGTGCCTGTTTCTGTAGAACCAGTAAACATAACAGCCTGAATACGCTCATCAGGGACAATTGTTTTACCAACTTCTGAACCGCGTGCAACAACAGGTTGTACAACATGCTCTGGTAAGCCAACAGATAACATTAACTCTATAGCACGAAGCGCAATTAAGCTTGTTTGCTCAGCTGGTTTTGCAATTACAGTGTTACCAGTAACAATAGCAGCAGCCACTTGGCCTAAGAAAATCGCTAGAGGGAAGTTCCATGGGCTAATACATAAAATTACGCCACGGGCTTCAAAACGCTCATCTTGAGAAAGCTCTTCAGCGCGCGCTGCGTAGTAACGGCAAAAATCAACAGCTTCACGTACTTCATCAATACCATCTTGCGCAATTTTACCCGCTTCTTTAATGCAAATAGCCACTAGCTCATCGTGATGACGCTCTAAAATATCAGCAACACGGCGTAATAAGTTAGCACGCTCTTTTACTGATGTTTGTGACCAAGTCTCAAATGCGGCTTCTGCATTTGCAAGCAAGGTTTTCATTTCATCGCCAGATTGTAATTTAACGTGGCCAATAATTTCTTTATGGTTTGCAGGGTTTTTAACTGCAAGTGAGCCTTCTGGTACTTGGCTTGGCTCAATTAAATGCTCGTTAAACCACATATCAAGGTTTTCTTTGAAAGGGGTAATAACGTTAATATCAGTTAAATCCATGCCTTTTGAATTGGCACGTTCTTCACCGTATAAGTCTATTGGCATTTTAATTTGCGTATTGTATTTGTTACGCAGGCCTTGCAGTGTTTCTACTGGGTCTGGTAGTAACGACTCAACAGGTTTAGTTGTATCTACTATTGCATTTACAAATGAAGAGTTTGCACCGTTTTCTAATAAACGACGTACAAGATAAGCAAGTAAGTCTTCGTGCTGACCTACTGGCGCATATACGCGGCACTGAATTTTTTCTTCGTTAACGATTTGGTCAAATAATGATTCACCCATACCGTGTAAGCGTTGGAATTCAAAACCTGTGTTATCGCCTTTAGCAACTTCTAAAATAGTCGCTGCAGTGTAAGCGTTGTGTGTTGCAAATTGTGGGTAAAGCACGTCACGCGCTTCAAGCATTTTAATTGCACATGCTTTGTAAGAAACGTCAGTTGTCGCTTTACGCGTAAACACCGGGAAGTGCTCTAAACCATCTTGCTGAGTGGTTTTGATTTCTGTATCCCAGTATGCACCTTTAACTAAACGTACCATCATCTTGCGACCCACACGAGTTGCAAGGTCAGTTAGCCATTCAATTACAAAAATAGCGCGTTTTTGATAAGCCTGTACCGCTAAACCAAAACCTTGCCAATCACCAAGATCTTTATCGCTAAATACCGCTTCAATAACATCTAAAGAAATATCTAAACGGTCAGCTTCTTCAGCATCTACCGTAAAGCCGATATCGTACTTTTTAGCAGCAAGCGCAAGCTCTTTAAGTTTTGGCACAATTTCTTGCATTACACGTTCTTTATGAGTGAACTCATAACGAGGGTGAATCGCAGAAAGTTTAACTGAAATACCCGGGCTTTTAACTGGTCCACGGCCATTTGCCGCTTTACCAATTGAGTGTATTGCATTCATGTAGCTGTCAAAGTAACGCTTGGCATCTTTCATGGTGCGCGCGCCTTCGCCTAGCATATCGTAAGAATATACATAGCCTTTTTGCTCTGTGTCGGCAGCACGCTCAATTGCTTCGTCAATGGTACGACCCATTACGAATTGCTTACCCATAATTTTCATTGCAAAGTTTACAGACTTACGAATAACCGGCTCGCCTAGACGACCAATGGTCTTTTTAAGCATACCGAACTGTTGTTCTTTAGTTTTGTCTGTGTAGTTAACCATTTTACCGGTTACTAATAATCCCCAAGAAGATGCGTTTACAAATAATGAATCGCTGCTTCCTAAGTGAGAGCTCCAATCGCCTTTAGCTAACTTGTCGCGAATAAGCACATCTTGAGTTGCTTTATCTGGTACGCGAAGCAGTGCTTCGGCCAAACACATTAATACAACGCCTTCTTCACTTGAAAGTGAAAATTCGTTTAAGAGCGCATCAACACCGCTTTGACCATCTTGGTCTTTACGAATGTTTAAAACAATCTGACGAGCCCTTTCCCACGCACGGCTTCGTGCTTTTACGCCAACTTCTGCAAGCGGTAAAATATGATCAATAACCGCATTCTCGTCTATGCGGTAAAAGTCACGGATTCTTTGTCTAATAGGACAAGTCGTTGTTAAATCGCCGTTGAATAACATAAGCAACCCTCAGGAGTGTTAAGATTTAAAGTAAAGTTAATTACCAATAAATTACCAGTGATATTGTGAGTGCATTCTAAATAAATTTCAGCAGAATATGCTGGTTAAATTTCACGATTTACGATAATTTACAGGGTATAAATTTAACTTATCCGCATAAAATTCTGTTATGAGCATTCCAAATAGATTACGCATGCTTGATCGTATCGATTTAGCTATATTAGACGTTCTTCAAAAGAACGGCAGAATTTCGAATGTTAACCTAGCAAAACAGGTTAATTTAAGTGCCAGCCCATGCCTTGACCGTGTTAAACGTTTAGAGCAAGAAGGCTATATTGAAGGCTACTATGCCAAGCTTAGCGAAGCTAAACTTAATCAGAGCTTAGTGGCGCATGTTCAAGTATCACTTGTTGCTTCAAACACCGCTGTATTTAAAGTATTCAGAGAGCACATATTAAGGATAGAACAAGTCGTCGAGTGTGACATGGTAGCTGGCGGCTATGACTACCTTTTAAAAATTCGTGTGTCTAACATGGAAGAGTACAGGCAGGTACTAGGTGATTTAGTCGATATCCCAGGGGTAGGGACTCATCATACCTATATGGTTATCGAAAAAATCAAAAAAGATAAAGGCCTGCTAATAGACGTATAATCCTATTTAATAACAAAAACCGCTAAGTGCGGTTTTTTATTTCAGTACATAAAGGTTCTATCAATATAGGTCGTACATTACCTTATACATAATTTATTACGACCTTCCGACTTCGCTCTATATAACGCCGTGTCAGCTGCGCATACTAATGCTTCAGATGTTCTGTACTGATTATCGTATTCGCAGGCAAGGCCCTGGCTTACACTTATTTTTACGTTTGCAGGTAGGCCAATATCTCTAAAGTTAATATTTAGAATTTTATCTTGGATGCGCTTAGCAATCATTTGTGCATTTGAAATGTGCGAACGAGGTAGTACAACGGCAAACTCTTCACCGCCATACCTAGCTACTAAACTGTCTTTAGAGGGGAGGCATTCTTCAATTGTACGCGCGACTTTTTGAAGGCATTTGTCACCTTTTACATGGCCAAAGTTATCGTTAAATAATTTAAAGTAATCAATATCAATAAGTATAAAGCTAAGAGGCTGCTTGTTAACTATGCACTCTTGCCAATTTTTAATGATGGTTTTTTCTAAAGTACAACGATTAGCAATGCCAGTGAGATGATCAAGCTTGGCTACATTTTCCAGTACTTTATACTTTTTAACGTGCTTTGAAATATCATGCATTATACAAATAAAAAGTGGGGTATTTGCGACTACCGATTCGGGTAAACATGATATAGATAGCTCAACATCTAAAAAGTTACCATTGGCTTTAATTATTTTTACTTCTTTAGGACCATGGTTAAGCGGCGTTTGATAATTGTTTTTCCAACTTTCAAACATGTAATTGTAATCGTCTCTATATTGCTCTTGTAAAAACGATTGCCACTTTTTACCAATTATGGCTTCAAGTGGCATATTAAAAAACTTTGCAGCAATCGGATTTACAGACTCAAATACACCGTGTGCATTTACAATAAAAATAGCATCGGCCATCACATTAGTAACATTAATAATCGCGCTTATTTTTTCATTGTTAACGGTATTAGAAATGCTGCTCATTAATGCAGATACAGCGTTGTTGGTGTTATTTGCTCTACTATTTTCATTATTGTTAGACATGGTGTTGCTCATTTTTATTGTTAATGAAACTTGGTGTCTAGCAGTGTATTTAATTTATGGGTTTTAAACCTTTCGGTAACCTTCTGGTTTAAGTTGCTTATTTTATTATGTTTTTAATTAGGAAAGTACTGAGGTTTAGTTTTTATAACTTTGAAGAGTAGTAGGCGAAAAGGTGGTAAGTCTATAAATAAATTGCACAGGGGTAAATTAGGCCTGTGCAATTTAGAAATCAATAATAAAGCGTTGTTAATTAGTTTTCTTCTTCATTGATAACTTGAGGGTCGGTACTTGTATAAGGATTACCATTGCACTCAACATTAAATACTAAACAGGCAGTACCTGGGTTTTCATCGGTGTCGATAACGGTAATTTTACGGCCGTTATCGCTTACTTTAAAGCTGAAGTCTTGAGCGCAAGGCGCTTCTTTATCGACATCAGTAATAGTGGCGCCAGTAAATAAAAAGCCCTTAGCAAGCGTGGCTTCATCTAAACTATAAATGCCCGCAGTTTCGGTTCTAACAACTCCGCCGCCTGTCACTTCTTTGCCATCTACAGAGTATGTAAAGTTAGCTTCGTTGTCACTGCCTAGTGCAATGTTAACTGTAAAGTGAATTTGCTCTTGAGTGTTATTCATATTATTTCCTTTTGTATTTATGGTTATAGTTGAAAGTTGTTAATGCCCAGCTTAACCAGACGGGCTTTAATTTTGGGTATTTCGTTTGCTCGGTTCAAGCAAGTGTATGCCTGAACCTGTGGGTATGTTATGAGAATGCTTTGGTTTGTATTTACTGTTTTAGCAATTTCTTGAAGCGCATTTAAGCAAAATTGTTTTTTTTGTATACTCGTAGCAGCTAACTTAGCTTTCAGCAGGTTTATTCGTAAAAGTACTAAATTATCACCAATTTTTACTTGTTTAGTTATCAACTGTTGGTAGTTTTCGTTACTCTCAAGCGTAGTTAATAATTTTTGGGCTTTATGCTGTAAGTTTCTATCTATAAAATACTGAATCAAAACAATTTTTATATTAATGAGCCTGGTATTATTAAAGCTTTGTGACTTTAAGAATGTAATAATTTCTTCTATCCTTGGATCAATATTTTTGTCATTAGATAACATCAATAATTGCGCTAAAGATCGGTAATACATAAGCTGAAGTTTATTGTCTTTGAAATCTTGTTTTAATGCATTGCTTACCATTTTGTTAGCAAATAGCGCTTTTTGGTAAGCTATTCGTTTATCGGCTAAATAGCTCAATAAATAGCTTTGCTGCATATGTATATTTGCTGACATATACAAAAGGCTTGCATCATTGGGGTAGCGATTAGTCATTTCTTTGACCACTGAAGCTGCATTTTCTAACATATTTACCGTTGTACTAAAGCCGCCTAACTTCTCTTCTGTTTTTGCCAGCCAACTGATGGTATCTGCTTTATCGCGCAGTAAGTTTTTGTTGCTGGGTTTAAGCTCAAGGGCTTCATTTTTAAGGGTGAGTGACTCTGTAAAGCTTTGCTTTGCGGCTATGTAGTTAAATTGCTTTAAATACAAAGATCCCAGCGAATTATACGAATAAGATAGCTCCATAATCGAGCTAAAATCATTCGGTGCTAACGAATACATCTTTTCGCTATATGAATGGTATTTTTTAAATAATGGCTCAGTGGCAGCGTAATCACTTTTATCATAATGAAGCTGGCCGAGCCAAAAGGCATTGGCACCGGCGAGGGTGAGTAGCTCTAAGTTGTTTGGCTGGATTTTTAATAATGCTTCAAGGCGAATGCGGGCGTTTTCAAAGGCAGTGAAGGCCTCAATGGTTTTCCCGCGAGAATAGGCCACTTCCCCCATGGCTTCCAGAGTTTGCGCGTATTGAAAGCGACTTTTAAATTCGCCTTGTTGACTGCTAAAGTTAAATAGCGAGCTTGGTTCATCAACTTGATTAGTAAAATACTCAAGTGCTTTATTACTAATGCCATCAAGTAAGTCCATACGTTTAACGCTGCGTAGTTTGTCGGCAAAGTCGCCGACCATAAACCCCAGTAAGCTTTCTGCCTCAAGCTGTTTTTTTTGCGCGTGTTGTTGGGCTTTAAAGCTAGTGAAGCTCATTAATGATGCGGTAAATGTAAGTAAGCATAATAGAGCAACGGTCACTCGCTTTACTCTTACTTTTGTTTTTGTTCTTTTTACAGAGCTTTTAATAAGAGCATGCTCGTTATCATCTAGTTTAAACAGTTTGTCATTAAGCAATAGCTGCGCTTCTTGTAGCGGTTTACCTGGCGCAAGGAGGTAAGCGCTACTTTTACCTTCATCTATCCAATTTTGTGCTTGGTGTTGTAAGCGACTTTTTATTGCTAATGCATCTTTGTGATCGCTTATCCACTGTTTCGCGCGTGGCCATTGACGTAATAATGCTTCGTGCGCAAGGCTAAAACAGGCCTCATGATTTTGTAAGTGCGATACAAATAAGCGGCTATCGACCATGGCTTGAACAAGCTCTTTTTGGCTGGTATTGGTTAATGCCTTCCAGCGCGCTGCGCGGCTAGTAATCGTTTTACCATCAGGGTTTAGCGTTATTAACTGTGATAACACGCTTTTTAGTTGCTGTTGTTGCGCTTTAGAAAGGCCAATAAATACATCTTCTGCCTTTTTGCCTATGGCGCCCTCAATACCGCCAAGTTTTTTATAAACACTGTGCAGTAACTCGTTATTATCACTACGCTGTAAATACAGCTCTTGCAGAGTGTATTGCAGCATAGGCAGTGCATCGGGGTTGTTGGCGGTATCGGCGCACAGTATTTCATCCAGTGGTGTTTGGGTTTGCGGGTCGTGTGAAAACGTTAAATTAGCGGTTATTGCTGGCAAGCGAATAATTTGTTGAAGCTCGTGCCTGTTTGGGGGTATTAAGTCGTAATGCGCGCCATTAGCTTTGCCAGCCATTAGGCTTGGTTGCTCAACCACTAAAGGATAAAAATCGTTTCTGCACGCACTAAATACAATCACCGCTTTAGACGTTGCTAAGTGCTCAATAACTGATAAAAAGTGGCTACGTGTTTCGTTACTAAATAGTGGCGAGGAGAGTAGTACTTCTAAACGGTCTATAAATAAAAATAATTGCGGCTTGTGGATTTGTGTAGAGGTTTTGCTAAGCACTGATTTTATGGTATTGATGACATTATCAATACTGTGCTCTAGCTGCTGAGCAAGTACTTGCGCGCTTAACCCTTCAAATACAGGTCGATTGTTTATATCCCAGTCGAGTAGCGCAGAGGCTAAATCTAAAAAAAGCCTATCTTTATGTACATCTGCAAAATCGAGCTGACAATAAGAAAGAACTCCGATGCCGTTATAGCCTCGCTCGTCGAGTAACTTTGGCAGTATACCCGCATTAACTAATGATGACTTACCTGTGCCACTAGGGCCTAGGATTAAACAAAATGCGCGTCCAAAATTAACTTGACTCGATATTCTATCAAGTAAGGTAGATACCGATTTATTTCGGCCAAAAAATAGGTGTGTATCGGCTGGATTATATGCGCTTAATCCTAAAAAAGGAGAGCCACCTTGCCATGTGTTTTCAGTTGTTTTTATGTCTTCAGCTAAAGGAAACTCAAGTTTTGCAATAACGCGGTAACCACGCTTTCGAATAGTTTCTATGTAGGTGGGTTCACTTGCTTTATCGCCAAGGGCTTTTCGTAGCTGAGTAATGATTTTATGTAGCGGGTTATCGCCAATTTCAATATTTTTCCAACAATGATCTAATAGCTCATCGCTGGTGACTATTTCACCTTTTTGCAAACACAGGTGCACTAATACATCTATGGCTTTAGGTTCTAATTGCTTAGTTTTACCTGCTCGCTGAACGGTATTTGACTGGGGATTGACTTGCCAATCACCTAAGTAAAAGAGGCTGCGATTCATAATGGCTCATTATTGTTATTGTGTGATTAAAGCGAGAGAATAAATAGTTATTTAACTAATTATTTATATTACAGAATAAACAACAAACACAAAAAGAGTTTTTGCTAAGAAAGGGAAGTTTAGGGCGTGTTGAACTTTGATGGTTGAATTTGCAGCAGTGTGTTTGGTTTTTAGGCAAGGCGGAGCCTATGAAGTGTGGTTACTCCCCATAAATAGGCGATAACGCAGCATAAATGCTAAACATGCGCTGCCCTTCGGGTTCTGCCTAGGGGCGATAAACTCTTTGTTACTCAGTTTTTACTTAGCCCACTAGGTTACAAACCTCGCGCCGCGATTTAATCGCCCCTAGATTGAACAAATTTCAATCCGCAAAGATCAACACGCCCTAGTGATGTAGGTAATGCAATACTGCATTACCTACTAAGTTTAAAGGTTAAATATCGTTTTTATTTATGGTCACTACGCGTTGCGGGAACGGTATTTCAATTTCAGCGTTGTTAATAGCTTTATAAACACCACCGTTAATAGCGAGCTTTGTTTCGATTATTTTTGTAGTAGGCACCCAATACCTGTAACTAATAGTGACGCCACTATCAGCAAAGCGCTCTATGCCTATTTGAGAGTGTGGGTTTTGAGCAACTAACTCGTGTGCGTTGAGTACTTCTTCAATAAGACTAATAGCGGTATCAGCACATGCACTATAGGCAATATCTATTTCACCTTTAACTAATGAATAACTAAATGAGTTATGAATTATTTCGCCCATTATATGTTTGTTAGGAATAGTAATTTCTACTTTTTCTTCATCTATTAAAATGGTGTAGCCAAGCTCTATAGTTTTAACTTGGCCGCTTACATTTTTAACCTCAATGGTATCGCCAACTACAAAAGGGCGTGTAGCTATAATGGCAAGGCCTGCACCATAGTTAGATAGCATACCTTGCAGTGCTAAACCTGCACCTAAAGACGCTGCACCTATTGCTGCCACAAAAGGAGTAACGCTTATCCCTATTTTGCCCAGTGCTATAATAACCACCATAACAATAAGCAATACCTTAACTACATTGCTTACAAAGTTGGTTAAAGTAACGTCGATATTATGACGAGCCATTAAGCTTGCAACCACATTGGCTATTTTTTTAGCTACCCATAAGCCCAGTAGTAATATAAAAATAGCGCCTACAATCTGCATGCTGTAGGTAACTAGGTACTCGGTGAGCATGGTGTAGTATTTTTCAAATTGTTCTATTTCAGAACTGATCATAGCGGGCTCTTTAAATGATGGTAATACGATTTTTGCTAACTATAGCAAAGTGTTGACTAAAAAAGGATAGAGCAACGGCACTATAATTGCCGTTAATAATGCGCTTAATGCCATAGCAACAGACGAAAATGCGCCTACTTTTGGATGTTCACTAAGGGCTGCGGCAGTGCCAATTGCATGGCACGCAGTTCCCATTGCAACGCCTTGCGCTTCGTGATTATAAATAGCAGCCAGTTTAAATAGCATAAAGCCAAATAAAGCCCCTAATAAGCCTATAAAAATAACCAAGGCGGCGGCGAGCGAGCTTATTCCTCCTAAGGAGTCTGTCACTATTAAAGAGATGGGCGTTGTTACACTTAAAGCCGCAACAGATGCACTTAAGCTGTTAGGCACGTCAAATAACACACTCAGTACAAATGCAACAAAAGTAGCATTAACAATGCCTAAACTGCAGGAGCTTACTATGAGTAATAAGTTTTTTCGTACATGAATAAATTGCTGATATAAAGGCAGTGCTAAGGCAACAATTGCGGGTTCTAATAACCAGCTAAGTAGTTGACTGTGAGAGGCAAATTGGGAATAGGGCAAGTTTAAGTTAACAAGCAGCAAAGCAATAATAGCAATACTTAAAAATACCGGATTAGTAAGTGATTTTAAAACACCGTTTTGAACTTTCTTGTTTAGGGCCCTTAGCAGTACAAATAAGGCAACAATAAAGGGGATACTTAACCACCATAAATTAGGTGTTAGCTCAGTCATTGTTATCTCTACCTTTAAAATAAGCCATAACCGCACTTACCAGCAGTAAAGTACTGGTAGGAACGAGTAATACCACAGAGACTAAAAAAGGCCCGTTCGATTTTATAAGGTCTATATGCTCAATAAAACCGACTCCTGCAGGAATGAAAAATATTGGCATAATATTTAAGATTGGTGATGCGCAGGGCATTACATAATGCTCTTTTACAATGCCCGATAACAGTATAGTGAGTAAAATAACCATGCCTAGCAGAGGGGCAGGAAAGCTGCCGCCAATAAAATGCATAACTAATTTAGCTAAAGTTAAACACAATAATATAATAGCGCTGCTGAGTAAGTACTTCATTTAAGTAGCTTATAAATAAAATGAGGGTTTAACTTTAGCAAATTTATGCGCGCCATGCATTGGGCGTTAGTCTTACCAGCGCTTAGCATTATTGTAAGTTATATCCGTTTTCCCTTTAGCTTTAGCTATCGCTTTTTTAGTGTTTGGGTTTAGCAGTAATCGCACTTGGCTAAATGTTTCTTTAGCTAATATTTTACGTTGATTAAGCTTATAGCTTTGCTGTGTTATACGTTTAATTGCAGCTAATGTATCTGGCGAGCGCTCAAGCAATGTGTTTAACATGGTGTGTGTTGCCGTTTGTGTATCGTCGGTGAGTTGAGTAACTAACCCTAATTGTTCAGCTTGCTGAGCACTAATTGGATTTGCATGACTGGCAAGCCATTGTGCATGATCGCGCTTTACAAGGCCACTTAGTACTACATTTGCACCCATATCAGGGCAAAGTCCCCAGCGGGCTTCCATAATGGCAAGTTTTGCATTGTTATTAACAATTCTGTAGTCGGCTCCTAAGGCTATTTGTAATCCTCCACCTAAGCAGTTGCCATCTATTTGTGCAATAACCGGTACACTTAACGATTGCCAGCCTAAAACAGCCTTTTGAGCTAGGTTTTGATTACCCGGTAACCACTTAAATAGTAATTTTACAATGTTAAAGGGGGAAGCCATAACGCCTGCTACATCAAGCCCTGCACAAAAGTGTTCACCTTCGCCTTTAATGATTACAGCTCTAATACTGCGATCTTGTTTGATGTTATTGATTGTTTTTTTTAATTGTACAAACATTTCAAAGCTTAGGGCGTTTTGTTTTTGTGCCCTGCAAAGTGTGACAGTAGCAATATTATTTAGTTTTTCTAATTTTATCATGGTTACTCCTCTGACCTCTTTTGAGCTTAAGTTTTTATCAGCGTTAAGTACATATTTATAAAAAATAAATTGAATTATTTAGTGACCCTTTAGTCATAATTAATTAATTTAGCGAGTATCTACTTTTATTTATTGGTATTGTTTTTAATGGTTTATTTATAGCAATAAATGTAATTAATGCAGTTATTCAAGGTGTTAGGAAGTTCCTTAAGTAATGAATTTATTAAATGCTGAATCAAGCATGACTCGGTAACAAAAAAATCTGTTTTTTAAGCGTATTTTTCTCAAACTTGTTTCTAGTTTTGATATTATGACGCCACTTTAAAGCTTAAGGTTAAGCAATTATGTCGGGTCCACGTTTATACACAGAAGAAGAAGCTACTCACCAAGCCTATGATATTTTTTTAGAACTGGCGCCTAATAACCTTAGCGATAAAGACGTTGAGGACTTTAATGAATACCGAGAAGAGTTAGGATTTATTGAAGAAGGTGAACCTGATGACCAATGGCAAGACTTTGTAGCGCTTGAAATAGAGCCTGAACACTTTATTCAGGTATTAGTAGGTTTAGAGTTTGAAACCGACGATGTGTTATTTGCAAAAATTTTAATTAGCCGTGATAAAGACGCACCGTTTTGTCATATTTTATGGAAAGAAACAGCGTAAGCATTGCGCTTACTTGTTTTAATTGTGTATCAGAGAGAGTTCTGTGCGTAAGTATTTATTTTTAATTCTTTTAATGATTAGTAGCCCTAGCTGGGCAGTTGATCCGTTTGAGGATTTTCATGAATATGGCAAGCTTTCAGATGAAGAAATTCATGAGTTACACAAAGGCGAAATGTTTTATGGTGATACCGAGTTTGGCTTAATTTTAAGTAAAGGTAACACCAACTCCACAAGCTTTAAGCTCAAAGGCAACTTGTATCAAGACTTTGAGAAATGGCGAAATCAATTCAAAATAGACTCCCTTTATAAGCGCGACCAAAATGACGATACGGGTACAACCGATGTAACCGCAAATCGTATATTTGTATCTGCTCAGGGGAACTACAAAGTAGGCGTTAAAAACTCTTCACTTTTTATTTATGGCGATTATGAAGAAGATGAATTTAGCGGCCTTGATTTTAAAAGCACGATAGCAACCGGTTATGGCGCGCGGGTATATCAGGGCGTAAAAAATAAAGTTGATATTGATGTTGGGCCTGGCTTGTATCGCTCAGTTGCAGATGATGAATCTGAAGTGAGTGAAGATGAGCAAAACAAAACAGGTTACTTAGTCCGTGTTGCTATGCAGTGGGAGCGATTAGTTTCAAAACGAACTCGTTTTAACCAAGATGTAAGTATTGAGCAATCACTTTCTGGGTTAAACTCTCGTTTAAAATCAGAAACTGCGCTCATTAGCCAAGTTATTGGTGCGGTATCACTTAAGTTTGCTTATATGTATCGTTATAATTCAAAGCCAGAAGACGATAACCTCAAATACGACTCAGAGTTGAGTGCCACCTTGGTATACAGCTTTTAATATTTTTTAATTTTAGAGATAACTATGTATCAGCATAAGCAGTACGCGGTGTTTATATTTTTTGTATTGGCATGGATTGGCGGTTTTGTTGCTCTGGCGTGGAATTTAATAGGTGCTGATGCTCCTTTGATGATATTTGCCGGTATTTTAGTGCTGGTGGGTTTCTTATTTCATGGCTTAACAATCAAAGTAAATGATAGCGCTATTAGTTGGGCGTTTGGCCCAGGCGTAGCAGGGCAAAGTGTTGAGTTGAGTGAAATCACTGAAGCAAAAGCGGTTCAAAATTCTTACAGGCATGGTATTGGTATGCGCATTACGCACGATGGCTGGGTATATTCTGTGTCGGGTTTTAGTGCAGTACAATTAACGCTAAAAGATGGCACTATGTATCGCTTAGGAACTAACGATCAACAAGGTTTATTAAGTGCTCTTAAACAAAATGATGTACCCATGGCACAGCCCGAAAAGCAACAAAGCGAGCCCAAAGTGGTTAAGCGAAATAATATGATATAAAAAAAGCGCCTTAGGCGCTTTTTTTATAAGTATTTAGATTAGTGGTCGTGACCACAACCACCTTCGCCATGAACGTGGCCATGAGCCATTTCATCTTCGCTAGCGTCACGTACTTCTAAAATTTCTACATCAAAGTTAAGTGTAATACCTGCAAGCGGGTTATTACCATCTACAATAACTTCTTCATCTTGGATGTCGATGATCATTACCGATTGGTCGCCATCATCAGTTGATGCACGAAATTGCATACCGACTTCAATTTCCATACCTTCAAACATTGATTTAGGTACTGCTTGCATTAAATGGTCGTGGCGCTCGCCGTAACCATCTTCAGGTTCTACTTTTACGCTTAGCGTATCGCCAGCTTGCTTACCTTGTAACGCGTTTTCTAGGCCTGAAATTAAGTAGCCAGTGCCAACAATAAAAACTAGCGGTTCACCACCGAACGAGTTATCAATACTATTGCCATCATTATCCATTACTGAGTAATGCATTTTTACTACTTTATTTGCCGCAACGATCATAGTCATTCCTATTTATTCATCTTCAAGAGAGTATGGTAGAGGCAGAATGCTTAGCTCCACCTGAGGTGCGTGTTTTGCACGAATTACCTGAGTTACATCGGTATCGTTAGGCAACACAACAAGGCCCGTTAATTTATTAGATTGCTCATCAAAGCTTTGTGCAATCAGTTTACCTGCACGTCGCCAGTTTTCACCTAATTGGGTTTCTAAATCAAGCTCTTCTAGTAAGCCTTCGCTTTGCCCAGAAACGATATACATGGCACGTTTGTTTTTACCTAGGTATTTCATACGGGCAACGGTTTCCTGGCCCGTGTAGCAACCTTTTTTAAAACTAATACCGCCAATGGCTTGTAAGTTCACCATTTGTGGTACGTATTCACCTACCGCGTCACTGCTTAATTGAGGCTCGCCAGCAAGCATTGCAGCTTGCTGCCAAAGCGCTTCGTTATCAAGTGTTGATATGCTATCGGGCATGCTAAATTGGCCATCTACCATTAACAGTACACGGTTAGGGGCTAATTTAAGTGCTTTGCCATTATTAAAGTCACACGCGTTTGTATCGTCTTCAAAATGAATACCAAGGTGTGTAAGTACATCACTAAGGTCATCGCCAATTAAACCGATTAAACGTTTAGAGCACTCGCTAATTTCAACTTTAGCAAATACAGCGTACTTTTTAAGCTCAGCTAACGACTTTTCTACTTCGGTTTCGCTACCTGCTAGGTAATAGCTATCTTGATAAGAAAATAATTTAAATACGCCCCAAAGTTTACCTTTAGCGCTGCAATGGCCAGCCCATAAATAATTACTGCTGGTTAATTTATTGAGATCTTGAGTGATTTGCCCGTGCAAATAAGATAATTTATCAGCACCACTGAGGCTAATAAGCTGATGAGATAACGGACATGCATAAACGCTCGACATAAAAACCTTCTTTGCAATACAAATGAAGTGACATAATAACGCAGTTGTTACGTATGGTACAGGCAAGCAACTACAACGATTAGTTTATTATTTAATGAATGATTAATAGCTGCTAAATACACCTGATTTTGGTAAACTCAGGTTAATTAAGTATGAGGTTTAAAATGGTTGAAATTCATAGTAAAGCACGTATTCGTTGGGCTTGTCGTCGTGGCATGTTAGAGCTAGACGTTTTGTTTATGCCGTTTGTAGAAGAAGCATACGACTCGCTTAATGCAAAACAACAAGCTATTTTTCAGCGTTTACTAACGCAAGAAGACCCTGATTTATTTGCATGGTTTATGGGCCATGAAGAATGTAAAGATGAAGAACTAAATAGCATGGTTTCACTCATCTTAGACCGAGTTCGTGTATAGATTTACAGTTACAAATAATAAAGCAGACCACAAACCGATTGTGGTCTTTTTTTGCGTGCTTAGCTTACTACTTTGTATGTTTTTAGACGCGGCGTTAGCTATGCTATTTTGTGTGATTATAAATGCGATAGCTGCCTATATAGTTTGGCGAAAAATTTTAGCGATACACCCTATACAGGGCGTAATAATTTTAGAACCTAAGCTTTTTAGGTTTGAAGGCGAAACGCTAAAAGTGCAGGGTGAAATAACTCAAAAGAGTCGTTTTTATGGCAATAGTATATGGCTGCATATAAAGGGCTTTAGCGAACACCATTGGCTAATAATTTCAGCCAATGGTGTTAATGCGCAAAGTTATGCACGTTTAAAACGCGCCACTTTAAATGCAATTAACTGCGCTTTGGAGTCAAAATAGTCGGTGTTGGGTTTTCATTTTGTTCAGGGTAGTCAATTGTATAGTGAAGGCCTCGGCTTTCTTTTCGCTCCATTGCACTTCTAATGATAAGTTCAGACACTTGTACTAAGTTACGAAGCTCAAGTAAGTTATTACTTACTCTAAAGTTTGCGTAGTAATCGTGGATTTCTTGTTGCAGTAACTCAACTCGGTGCAGTGCTCGCTCTAAACGTTTAGTTGAGCGCACAATGCCTACATAATCCCACATAAATAAACGTAGTTCGTGCCAGTTATGGGTAATGACAATTTCTTCATCTGAGTTACTAACACGACTTTCATCCCAATTAGGAAGCGCCATAGGCTCTGGTGCTGTTTCAATTTTACTTAAAATATCTTTAGCAGCAGCATGAGCAAACACAATACACTCTAATAATGAGTTACTTGCCATGCGGTTTGCACCATGAAGACCGGTGTAAGCAACTTCGCCAACGGCATATAGGTTATCCAAATCGGTTTTACCGTTAAAGTCGGTCATTACACCGCCACAGGTATAATGCGCCGCAGGCACAACCGGAATTGCCTCTTTGGTTATATCAAGGCCAACACTTAAACATTTTGCGTAAATAGTTGGAAAGTGCTCAATAATAAAGTCTTTGTCTTTGTGGCTTATATCTAAATAAACACAATTAGCACCAAGGCGTTTCATTTCAAAATCGATTGCGCGAGCGACTATATCACGAGGTGCAAGCTCTTCACGCTCATCAAAGTCTTTCATAAAACGGGAGCCGTCAGGGCGTTTTAAATAAGCACCTTCGCCGCGCATTGCCTCGGTGATTAAAAAGTTTTGCAGCTCTGGGTGATAAAGACTAGTAGGGTGAAATTGGTTAAACTCCATATTGGCCACTTTACAGCCCGCGCGCCATGCCATTGCAATACCATCACCGCTTGAAACATCAGGGTTAGAGGTATATAGATATACTTTACTTGCACCACCGGTAGCTAAAGCCACAAATTTAGCCGAAATAGTTTCTACTTTTTTAGCTTTTTTGTTCCATACATACATACCATGGATATGCGACCCTGGTTTATCGGCGCTTTTATCAGTAATTAAATCAATTGCATTATATTGCTCAAGCAAGGTTATATTTTTATGCGCTTTTACTTGGCTAATAAGGGTGGTTTGTACCGCTTTACCTGTTGCGTCGGCTGCATGTAAAATACGGCGATGGCTGTGACCGCCTTCGCGAGTTAAATGAAATCTTTCTTTACCTTTACTGTCAAACTCCATATCAAAAGGCACGCCTTGGTCTATTAACCATTGTAGGCAGTCGTGTGCATTACTTGCTGTGTAATGAACAGCATCGCGGTCACACAGGCCGCCGCCAGCGTCGAGGGTATCTTCTACATGGGATTCTATACTGTCATTTTTTTTATCAAAAACCGCGGCTATACCGCCTTGAGCGTACAAGGTAGAACCTTCGGTAAGCGCCCCTTTACTGATCACGGTAACGTTACAATAATTAGCTAAAGACAATGCAAGCGATAAGCCTGCTGCGCCGCTACCGATAATAGCGACATCTGCAATGTGATGTTTATTTTGGTTCATGTCAGAGGTACTTTGCGGTTACAATGCTCAAATAGAGCAATATTTGTTTTTAATATCTGTAGTTGTATCATATTTGTCATATTACTACGTAGTGATTTTAAAGGCTTAGCGCCGTTATTTATCAACTATTTTATAAAAAAATAATATTAAGCAGAACTTTTTATTCATAAAGGGGTCAGAGTATTTGTGAACAATGACGACAATATGAATAACAAGCAAAAATCAGACATAGGAGTACCGGCTCGAATGAGCGAGCAGGAATTAGATTTAGTGCTAGTAAAAAGGGTCCAGCAAGGAGATAAAAACGCCTTCAACCTATTAGTAAAGAAGTATCAAAACAAAATTGCAGGTTTGATCTCACGTTATGTATCTAACCAAGGCGATATTGCAGATGTAGCACAAGAAGCGTTTATTAAAGCTTACCGTGCACTTCCTAACTTTAGAGGGGACAGCGCCTTTTACACGTGGTTATACCGTATTGCCGTTAATTGTGCTAAAAATTACTTAGTAGCCCAGGGGCGTAAGCCGCCAGCGAATGATATAGACGCCGAAGATGCCGAGTTTTACGATGGTGCAGATTCAATGCGTTCTAATGCATCTCCTGAAAACCTACTTTTAAGCGAAGAAGTACGCGCTGTTATTTTTAATACGATTGATAGTTTGCCTGAAGACCTTAAAACCGCGATTACCCTAAGAGAAATCGAAGGGATGAGCTATGAAGAAATAGCCGTGGTAATGGATTGCCCAGTTGGCACTGTACGTTCGCGTATATTTAGAGCCCGTGAAGCAATAGATAACAAATTAAACCCATTAATAGGCGAGTCTTAGTATGACAAAAGCACACGTTAGCAAGTTAGATAACGAAGCGTTATCAGCATTACTTGACGGCGAGCAACATTTAGCTGATGCAACAATTGCAGAGCAAGATGTAACTACGTTCGGTCGTTATGCGTTAATTGGTGATGCGATGCGTGCTCAAAAAAATAACAACGACATCCATATTGATATTAGCGATCGCGTTGCACTAGCGCTAGAAAGTGAGCCTGTATACGCTGATTTTTCTCAGTCTAAAGCAGCAAATAAGCCGCAAAGCTCAACCGAAAAAGACAACAACGTAGTTGCTTTTAATTGGCGTAAACCTGTTGCACAACTTGCTATTGCAGCAAGTGTAGCGATGTTTGCCATTGTAGGTGTAAACACCTTGCCACAAAGCAATAACGAGCAACAAAGTGAAATTCCATTACTGCAAACGACTCCGTTAACAGGTATGGCATCTCCGGTAAGTTACTCATCAGAGCCTGCCCTTGAAAATGCAGAGCAAGGTTTACGTGAGTTACAACAGCAACGTATTGGCGCGTTAGTTTTAGAGCACCAACGCCAAGCCCGAGTTGCGAATTCTTTAGAAACAGCGCAAACTAGCACCAAAGCGTCTGAGGAAAAAAACTAATTAAATGAAAGTAATCACTTTTGTTCTGTCGTTGGTCGTAAGCGTAAATGCCTTTGCCAACGACACAAATCCTGCCAAAGATTTATTACTTAAAATGGCGAATGCCGTTCACACCCGTAATTTTGACGCCTCGTTTGTGGTTGTTAAAGGTAAAGCAATGGAACCCTATCGATGGGTACATGCGCTTCAGGGCGAAACAGAACTTGAGCATTTAAGCTTGCTTAACGGCGCTGGTTTAGAAATGGTTCGTGTTGATAATCAAGTTACTTACTTTGAGCCGCAATCTCAGCCTTACTCTTTAAAAACAGACTCAATAGCGGGTCCAATTCCTGAAGTATTATTCAAAGATATCGAGCGCTTAAGTGCGCATTATGACTTTGTTTTAGGTGGAAAAGGGCGAATAGCTGGGCGTGCTGCGCAGCTAGTGCGAATAGAATCTAAAGACGAGTATAAATATAACTATTGGATTTGGCTTGATATGGAGTCGTCGCTTTTATTAAAAGCAGCGTACGTTAATCATGAAGGCGAAGCACTTGAGCAGTTGCAGCTTACGCATATTAGCGTAACAGAGCAGCCTGCGGCTATGTTACTTGAAGTACTTAATCGTAATTTTCCAACGCCTTTACCAAATGATGCATTGAACAATAACGATAGCACGGCCACAAACTGGAAAATTAGTTGGTTGCCAGATGGTTTTGAACTTCTAAAATCAGACCGCCATAAGCTCGATTTAAATAATGAACTTACAGACTATTACCTGTTCTCAGACGGGTTTGTAGAAGTGTCGGTATTTATTCAGCGCCCATTACCGGGCAAGCGTTTAAGCGGTGCATTAACTTCTGGTGCAACGACTGTATATGTGCATAATGGCGGTAATTTCGATGTATCCGTTGTTGGTAATGTGCCAAGTATGACCGCAAAAGCAATAGCAGAGTCAGTAACCCGCGCATTATAAACGATTCGTAAGGATTGTTATGATAGAACAGACCCTCACAGTTGTGGCCCTCGATGGCCACACTGCGCATTTAGAAGCCCAGCAAAAACAAGCTTGCGAAGGCTGCAACGGACGTTGTGGTTCACAAGTGTTTGGTAAGCTATTTGGCACGGCTAAAAAAACATTCCCCTTTAAATTTGAATCCCCCGTAGAGGTCGGTCAAAAAGTCACACTGTCTCTTGATGATAGCCATATGGTTAAACATGCTTTTGCTGTTTACATGCTACCGTTATTTTTAAGCCTGATTTTTGCTTTTATTGCAGCTCAGTTATTTATAGCTAGTGAAGGCTGGCAAATTTTAGCAGCGGTTTTAGGTGGGATAAGTGGTTATTTTATTGCTAAAACACGTGTTAAATCTCTTAAGCACGATATAAAAGTTATAAAAATTCATCCAATTAGTATTCCTTTAACGCAAATAGATGGTGATTGACGCCAATTAAATGTAAAATTGCCGTTTTATACCAAAGTAACTTGGAAATACAAGGAGCCGTGGTTTTTATAATTGTTTTACGCGAGGAAAGTTATTTAGGCTAAACGGCTCTAAATCAATGTTATTCAAGCTATAAAATAATTTTAACCCACCTTAAAAAGCGTAAGTTTAGTGTGAAAGTTATAAACTAAATTTGTGGCATCCTAAAGCAAGTATTTTCAAGTCACTTAGGTGTATGTACTTAGTCCATTAAAATAGAAGTTTAGAATCCAGTTTATGAAGCATATCCGTAATTTTTCGATCATCGCCCACATTGACCATGGTAAATCGACCCTTTCTGACCGTTTGATCCAAGTTTGTGGCGGTTTAACCGACCGTGAAATGCAGAAGCAGGTTTTGGATTCAATGGACATTGAGCGCGAACGTGGTATTACCATTAAAGCGCAAAGTGTAACGTTGAACTACAAAGCAAATGATGGTGAAACATACCAACTTAACTTCATCGACACGCCAGGGCATGTTGATTTTACTTATGAAGTATCTCGTTCATTAGCTGCGTGTGAAGGTGCATTATTAGTAGTAGATGCAGGCCAAGGCGTAGAAGCGCAAACATTGGCAAACTGTTATACCGCTATCGAAATGGACTTAGAAGTAATTCCTGTACTTAACAAAATTGATTTACCGCAAGCCGATCCGCTTCGTGTAGCTGAAGAAATTGAAGGTATTATTGGCATTGATGCCTTAGACGCTGTGCAGTGTAGCGCTAAAACAGGTGTAGGTATTGCCGAAGTTCTTGAAATGATTGTTAAAGACGTTCCGCCACCAGAAGGTGATAAAGAAGCGCCTTTACAAGCACTTATTATTGACTCGTGGTTTGACCCATACCAAGGTGTTGTATCACTTGTACGTATTAAGCATGGTGAACTACGCGCGGGCGACAAAATAAAAATAATGTCAAACGAGCACGTTCATACCGCTGACCATGTTGGTATTTTTACCCCTAAGCAAACAAATACCGGTATTTTACGTACTGGCGAAGTAGGTTTTGTTATTGCGGGTATTAAAGAAATACACGGTGCGCCAGTTGGCGACACCATTACTCATCAAAAAAATGCAGCACCGCTTCGTTTACCAGGCTTTCAAAAAATTAAGCCACAGGTTTATGCCGGTATGTTCCCAATTGCATCTGATGAATATGAATCGTTCCGTGATGCACTAAATAAATTAAGCTTAAACGATGCGTCGTTATTCTTTGAACCAGAGAATTCGACCGCACTTGGTTTTGGTTTCCGCTGTGGCTTTTTAGGAATGCTACACATGGAAATTATTCAAGAACGTTTAGAGCGTGAATACGATATTGATTTAATTACGACGGCACCTACTGTAATCTACGAAGTAGTTACTAAAGAAGGTACTACTCAGATTGATAATCCATCTGATTTACCTGCGGTAAACGATATTTTAGAAATTCGTGAGCCAGTAGTAGAGGCTAATATTCTTGTTCCTCAAGAGTATTTAGGTAGTGTTATTACGTTATGTGTTGATAAGCGTGGTGTACAAACCAAAATGAGTTACCACGGTAAGCAAGTAGCTGTGACGTATGAGCTACCGATGGCTGAAGTGGTAATGGACTTTTTTGATAAGTTAAAATCAACAAGTCGTGGTTTTGCATCACTTGATTATAACTTTAAGCACTTTCAAACCTCAGACATGGTACGCGTTGATATACTTATTAACGGTGAGCGTGTTGATGCGTTAGCAATTATTGTACACAGAGATAGCGCTCAATCGCGTGGGCGTCAGCTTGCTGATGCGCTTAAAGAGCTCATCCCGCGTCAAATGTTTGATATTGCGATTCAAGCAGCTATCGGACAGCATGTTATTGCGCGTACAACGGTTAAGCAGTTACGTAAAAACGTAATAGCTAAATGTTACGGTGGTGACGTGAGTCGTAAGAAAAAGCTACTGCAAAAGCAAAAAGATGGTAAAAAACGAATGAAGCAACTAGGTAATGTTGAAGTGCCTCAAGAAGCGTTTTTAGCTATTTTGAAAGTTGGTAAATAAAAACAAAGGATTATAGATGGCTGGTTACTTTTCAGTTTTATTGGTGTTATTAACCTTAGGCTCAGGTTTAATATGGTTAATAGACCACCTGTTGTATGCGCCAAAAAGGCAAGAGCGTTTGGCTATAGCGCAAACCTCTGCTGGCAGCCAGTTAGATGAAGAAACAGCTGCACTAATAGCACCAGAACCAGTAATAACTGAAACTGCAAAGTCGATTTTTCCGATGATTGCAGCTATTACTATTTTTAGGTCATTTATTTTTGAACCGTTTCAGATTCCATCAGGTTCAATGATGCCTACTTTATTAGTTGGCGACTTTATTTTAGTGCAAAAATATTCTTACGGAATTAAAGACCCAGTTTGGCGTACTCAGTTAGTTGATATGGGTGAGCCAGAACGTGGTGATATTGTTGTTTTTAAATATCCGTTAGATGAAAGAGTTGATTATATTAAACGCGCAATTGGTTTACCGGGCGATAAAATTGTTTATCGCGATAAGCGTTTATATATTCAACCAAACTGTAAAGAAGGTGAAACCCAACAGGGCGAGCTTCTATGCAATGAATTCAATAAAATTGATTTTAAACTAATTAATGATAACGAATTTAAACAAGGCCAAATGTCGCTTGCACGTGTAAACGAAAATTTAACTACACTAAAGCACGACATTTTAATCAACCCACGCGCACCTGAAAGAAAAGGGCGTTACTATCAGCAACCAGGCACACCTTCAGATGAATGGACTGTACCTGCTGATCATTATTTTATGATGGGTGATAACCGCGATAACAGCCAAGATAGTCGCTTTTGGGGCTTTGTACCAAAAGAAAACTTGGTGGGTAAAGCTGTCTTTATATGGATGAGTTTTGAATTTGAAAATGGCCCAGATGATGTTTTACCAGGATGGGTTCCAACTGGTGTTCGTTTTGAACGCCTAGGTAATATTCAGTAACAATGAAAAAAAATGTAACAGAATTATATAATAGAATTGGCTATGTATTTGCTGATCAAGGTTTACTTGAACAAGCAATGACGCACCGCAGCCACAAAGGTCAACATAATGAGCGACTAGAGTTTTTAGGCGACTCAATATTAAGCTTTGTAATTGCCAATGCGCTTTATGCTAAATTTCCAAAAGCACGCGAAGGCGATTTAAGCCGTATGCGTTCTACGCTTGTGCGTGGCCAAACTCTTGCTGAATTTGGTCTCGAATTTGGCCTAGGCGATTACTTGCGCTTGGGGCCGGGTGAGCTTAAAAGTGGAGGTTTCCGCCGTGAGTCTACACTTGCTGATGCAGTTGAAGCCATTATTGGCGCAGTATTTTTAGATTCAGATATTGAACGCTGCGGAGAACTAATTTTAGCGTGGTACGAGTCTCGACTTGATGCTATTTCACCAGGGCTTAATCAAAAAGATCCGAAGACCCTGCTGCAAGAGTATCTACAAGCCCGTAAATTATCTTTACCGGGTTACACTGTTGTTGACACTAAAGGCCAAGCACATAATCAAACATTCACGGTTGAATGTATTGTTGATGGAATGGATAGCATAATTTCTGTTGGTAGCTCGCGCCGTAAAGCCGAACAAAAAGCTGCCGAAAAAGCATTGAAGATACTTAAAAATGAACCTTGATACCTTAATACAACCTCATGAAGGTGATGTAGATACATTTTGTGGAATGGTTGCCATTGTTGGTCGCCCAAACGTAGGTAAATCAACTTTGCTTAATGAAATCATTGAGCAAAAAGTAAGTATTACCTCGCGCAAACCACAAACTACACGCCACCGTATTATGGGTATTCATACCGAAGGTAAACACCAAGCGGTATACATAGATACACCAGGTCTTCACGTTGAAGAAAAGCGTGCTATTAACCGTTTAATGAACCGTGCAGCGTCTAGTTCAATTGGTGATGTAGAGCTTATTATTTTTGTTGTTGAAGGCACTCATTGGAATGCTGATGACGAAATGGTACTTAATAAGGTGTCGCAAAGTGGTAAGCCGGTATTATTGGTTATAAATAAAATTGACCAAGTTAAAAACCGCGATTTAGTGCTACCTCACATGAAAGAGCTTGGTGACAAGTTTGATTTTGTTGGCATTATGCCAGTATCGGCAACACAAGGTAAAAACGTTGATTTGATCAAAGCAGAAGTAACTAAACGCTTACCTCCTTGTGAGTTTTACTTCCCTGAAGATTACGTTACCGATCGTTCTATGCGCTTTATGGCAGCAGAGGTTATTCGTGAAAAGCTAATGCGCTTCATGGGTGAAGAACTTCCATATTCTGTAACTGTTGAAATAGAGCAGTTTAAATGGCAAGAAAACGGTGTATGGCATATCAACGGGTTAATACTTGTTGAGCGTGAAACACAAAAGCGCATGGTAATCGGTAATAAAGGCGAAAAGCTAAAAACGATTGGCCGTGAAGCCCGTAAAGACATTGAAGAAATGCTCGACAACAAAGTATTTTTAGAACTTTGGGTAAAAGTTAAATCTGGTTGGGCTGATGACGAACGAGCACTTAGAAGCTTAGGTTACGGTGAAGACTAAACCAATAAGCAGCTTAATGAATGGATAGCGACTTCTACACAGCGTATTTGTTACATCGGCGTCCTTATAGTGACTCCCAAGTAATGCTTGATATGCTGGTAGAGGGCGTGGGCCAGTTAAGAATGCTGGCGCGAATTAGTGGCCGCCAGGCCACTAAGCATAAAGCACAACTTCAGCCGTTTCAGGCATTACTTGTTCACTACAGCGGCAAGTATGATTTAAAATATATCAATAAATTCGAATTACATGGTAACCCGCATTATTTAAAAGGTGACGAGTTATACTGTGGTTTTTATTTAAATGAATTAACTAATCGTATTGTGCCTGTTAATGAACCCATTGAACAAGTATTTGAACTTTACAAATCTCACCTTGGTAACCTTAATAGCGGTGCTAATTTGCAAGCTGTGCTGCGCTCATACGAGTTTCAATTGTTAGAGCTTTTAGGCTACGGTGTCGATTTTAGTTTTGACGCAAGCGGTGAGCCAATAGACGAAGCGCTTACGTATAGCTATTTCCCTGAGCTTGGTTTTTTAATGCAAGACGATGTACGCTCAGGATTTAGTGGTAAACAGCTTAATGCAATTGCAAATCATGACTTTAGCCAAAGCGATGTGCTATATATGGCAAAGCAATTAAGTCGCTATTTATTAAAGCCCTTACTAGGTAGTAAACCATTAAAAAGCCGTGAGCTATTTATGGCCTCTCAATAAACGTAATTTTACAGGTAGAACAATGAAAGATATTCTTTTAGGTGTAAACGTAGATCATATTGCAACACTTCGCCAAGCACGTGGAACAAACTACCCAGATCCGGCTCACGCAGCCAGTGTAGCTGAGCACGCAGGTGCTGATGGCATTACGATTCATTTACGTGAAGACAGACGCCATATTCAAGACCGTGACGTTTATGTAATGGCTAAAACTATTCAAACTCGTATGAATCTTGAAACCGCTGTTACCGATGAAATGATAAAAATAGCGCTTGAAGTAAAACCTGAGTACGTGTGTTTAGTACCTGAAAAACGTGAAGAGCTAACGACTGAGGGTGGCTTAAATGTAGCTGGCAATATAGATAAAATTAAAGCTGCGACTAAAACTCTTGGTGATGCGGGTATTAAAGTATCGCTATTTATTGATGCAGATAAAGTGCAGTTAGACGCAGCAAAAGAATGTGGCGCTCCATTTGTTGAAATACACACTGGCGCATATGCCGACGCTACTAATGACACTGACTTACATAAAGAGCTTGAGCACATTCGCGAAGGCGTTAAATATGCAGCAAGCATAGGCTTAATTGTAAATGCAGGACATGGCCTTCATTATCATAACGTTAAGCCAATTGCTGAAATGCCCGAAATATACGAGCTAAACATTGGCCACGCTATTATAGCTCGTGCAGCTATAGATGGCCTTGATAAAGCCGTGCGCGATATGAAGCGATTAATGATTGAAGCAAGAATGTAATTTTTATCTTTGATTTAAATTTTACAAAAGCGCAGTTTTACTGCGCTTTTTTAGTTTAAGTAACTAAATTTAAGTTACTGAATTTAAGCAACTTAGTTTAAGTAGCCGTAAGCTAGCGTTGAAGCTCGGTGACATTGGCATCAGCTAATAAATTTTCAAGCTCATCTTGAAGCTCAAATAACTCAGGTTCAATATTCTCTAGTATGCATTCACTTTTGAGTGATGTTTCAATGGTTTCTGCTAGTGATTTAAGCTTAGGTACGCCGGTGTAACAACATGCACCATGAAACTTGTGCACTATGCTAAGTACTTGCTTACAATCATTACTTTCAATAGCTTTAGCAAGGAGTGTGAGTGTTTCAGGCACACTTAGCAGTAGCATATTAAGCATCTCGAGTGCTAACTCGCTTTTGCCGCCAGCACGTTGCAATGCCTGCGCCCAGTCAATTCGAGTACTTTGAAATGGAGCAGGGCTTTGTGGAATATCTATTTTAGCTTTATCACGGTTTATAGGTGTTTGTGGGCTATGATCGCAAATAATTTGGCTTAACATATCCTCATCAATAGGCTTAGTTAAATAGCCTTTAAAACCATCTTTTAAAAGTTGTTCTTTTTCACTGTGAAGCGCATGGGCTGTTACTGCAATAATAGGTGTATCTTCATTTAATGATGATTCGCGAATAAGCTTACATGCGGTAATGCCATCCATTATTGGCATTTGTATATCCATAAATATCACATCGTACTTATGACTTTTGCTTAAGCTGTATGCTTGAGAGCCATTATGAGCGGTTTCTACAACCTCTACTTGCTCTTTTAATAACGTACAAATAAGTTTTAAGTTAGCGTCGTTATCGTCAACAACAAGCACTTTTAATGGTAATAAAGCTTGCTCATTTTGCTCAATATTATGAGTAGGGTGATCAAGTCTATAAGGCGCAGCAAGTACTTCACATAACTTACGGTGATTAAGCGGTTTACTCAAACAAGCGTCAGCGCCACTGCCTATAAACGCTTCTCGCATGTTGTGCGATACAGTATTAAGCATTAAATATAAGTAGTCGGTTGATTCGCGTACGGCTTTTACATAGCTTTTTAGCTGCTGCATATCATCAACAGACGCCATATGGCCAATTAAACAAATATCATATTTATATTCGCTATTTTTAATAGCATCTAAAAAGCTGGTCTCGTTAAAGCACGCTGTTACGTTTGATTGCCACTGAGTTAATAATGAAAGCACTGCATGGTGTGTATGTTCATGCGGCTCTAAATATAAAATACGCTTACCAATGAGCGATTTCGATGGTAAGTCGTTAGTAAATATATGGTTTGGTAAGTTAAATACACTATTGAATGTAAAACATGTGCCGTTACCTGGTGCTGAGTTTAATGTAATGCGGCCGCTCATCGCCTCAACTATATGCTTGGTAATAATAAGCCCCAGGCCTGTGCCACCAAATTTACGTGTAATACTTGAATCTGCTTGGCCAAAAGGGGTGAATAGTGAATCCCTTTTGGCCATAGGGATACCCACACCAGTATCGGTTACCGAAACCAATAAAGAAGCACGCTCGTCATCGAGTAACCGGTGACTTATATCGACCTTAATTGAGCCTTTCTCAGTAAACTTAATCGCGTTGCTTAAAAGGTTTATTAAAACTTGTTTAAAGCGCGTTGGGTCGCCGGTTAAATCATCTGGCACGTGCTGGTTTATGTATATAGATAACTCTAATTGTTTTTCGTGTGCACTAGGCGCTAGTAATGTCATTACCTCATTAACAGCATCGCGAAGTTGAAACTGAATTGACTCAAGCTCCATTGCACCCGCTTCAAGTTTAGAAAAATCTAAAATATCGCTAATTATGGTCATTAAACTATTTGCCGAGAGCATAATTGTATCAAGGTAATCTTTTTGATTTTTATTAAGTGGCGTTTTATAAAGTTGGCGGGTAAAGCCAATAACACCATTAAGCGGAGTGCGCAGCTCGTGACTCATTTTAGCTAAAAAGTCTGATTTAACTCGGTTAGCGTCTTGCGCTTCTTTTTTAGCAAATGAGAGTTCTATATTTGAGGTTTCATATTGCTCAAGTGTTTCACGGTAGTCGCTGGTTGCTTGGTCAATATTTTTTTGCATCTCATCTTTTTGCATCACCATAGTGTGAGCAATGGTATTTAAACCTTCGCGTAGCAGCTCAAATTCACCAATCATGCTATCGGTTAAGCCAGTGTTTCTTTTTCCTTCAACAAGTTTGTCGGTGGCAAGTACTAACTTATTAAGAGGGTTCATAAACATACGGCTAAGTCTTAATGCCAAAATAGCGGCAAACACCAGCGACAAAATAATAACAATACCGCTAATTAATAGCGCTCGTTGCTGGCCAATAACGGCTTGGTCTTTATTTAATTGTAAAATTACAGTACCAAGTGATGACTGAAAAGCCGAAGGGTCCCATTTAGAATCATGACTTGTATGGTTAATGACTGGCGTAAAAAAAGTGATGAGCTCTGCATTTTTTTGCACATGAGTCGTTTTTAAATTTTGTAGTGTTTGCTGGTTAATAAGCTTGTCAAATGAGCGGTGGTAATTACTGGTCATTAACAGCTCATTATTTTTATCAAAAATCGCTATCGATTTGATTGCAGGGGAGTGTTTGTTATGTGTATAGCTAATAAGGCGATTTAATAATTGTTTGTTTTTTTCAAGCATAGGTTGCTCAAGGGCAATAGCAAGCGGCTCAGAAATAGTTGCGCCTTGTTGATATAAAATTTCATCAAGCTCAATGTAACGATTTATTGTAAAATAGCCACCAAGTAGTAATCCTATGATCACCGTTGGGATCAGGGTCAGTGTTAAAACAGAATCGCGTAAGCCTAATTTGGTCATAATGGGAGCGTTATTATCATTATTAGTATGATTTGAGTATATACGGTTCAACTCGCATTCTAAAGCATCTAAACATAGGTGCATTACAAATAAAGTGAAGGTAATGCCTAATGGCGCAAATTTTTAAAGCGAAAAAAAAACCGCTTAAGCAACAAACATTAGAATTAAATATCACAGGTATAGATCACCAAGGGCGTGGTATTGCTAAGCATAAAAATAAAGTGTGTTTTGTAAGTGGTGCATTACCTAATGAAACGGTTAAAGCAACACTTGTTGAAGATAAAGCGAAATACAGTAGTGCTAAGGTAATAAAAGTAATAAACGCCAGTGAATTTAGAACAGATGCATTTTGCGAGCATTATAATCACTGCGGTGGTTGCCAGTTACAGCACCTAGAAGTTGCTCAGCAAGTTATTGAAAAGCAAACAGCGGTTACTCAATTATTTAATAAATTTGCTAAATTAAAAGAGCTGAATTGGCAAACTCCGCTATTGAGCAAATCAACTCATTACAGGCGCAGTGCTCGGATTGCCGTTATGTTTGATAAAGCCGCTAAAAAAATGCGTGTAGGCTACAGAGCCAGTGGCTCTAAAAACATTGTAAGTATTAATAAATGCGCGGTACTTAATGATGTTTTTGCAAATGTATTTACTCTTTTTGATGAGTTAATTAATCAACATAAAGCGCTTCACAGTATAAGTCACCTGCAGTTATGCCAAAGTGATGAGCAAAACTTTGTGGTTATTCGTCACACAAAAACAATTAACGATGAATTTAAGGCAATAGTTGAGCAAGCTGCACTTAACCAGCAATATACTATTGTATGGCAAAGCGAGAGTGACGTTATTGATCATTCGCACTTAGCGATGCCATTTTATTACCTTAAAGATTTAGATCTAAAATTTGAATTTGGTTTAAGTAATTTTATTCAAGTTAATGCGCAAGTTAACGAAGCTATGTTAAAGCAAGCTGCAAATTGGCTTAATTTAAATGGGGACGAAAATCTATTAGATTTGTTTTGTGGTATTGGTAATTTCTCATTAGTGTTGGCAAAACAAGCCAAATCGGTAATTGGTGTTGAAGGCGTCACTTCAGCTGTTGCAATGGCTGCTCAAAATGCGCAAACTAACCAAATTACTAATACGCAGTTTCATTGTTTTGATTTAACGCAAAATATGCAAAACGCGCAGTGGTTTAGTAAAGAGTTAGACGTACTCGTGCTTGACCCTTCTCGTACAGGTGCAATGGCTGTTTTGGAGCAATTACCACTGAAGCAGTTTAAAACTATTTTATATGTGTCTTGTGACCCTGTTACTTTAGCCCGTGACAGTGCAATTATTTCGCAAGCAGGCTTTGATCTTAATAAAATTGGGCTAATGAATATGTTCCCTCATACAGGGCATATCGAAACTATGGCGTTATTTCAACGGAGGTAAAGCGCACTATGGTAGCTACACGACAATCACATCAACAAGATGAGAGTACAGACTTTAGCACGCGGCTTTCGTTACTTGGCTTGTCTGAGGAAAAAACAGAGCTACTAAATCAAGCCCAAGCCCTGTGCGATAAATGTGATAACCAAAGCCGGCAAAACACAGCAATCGAAATGGTAGAAATTTTAGCTGAGCTAAATCTTGACCCTGAATCGTTAGCTACTGCATATTTAACGCCTTATTTTTTAAATGATCTTATATCGCTTGAAATCATAGAAGAGCAGCTAGGTAATAACATTGCTATGCTGCTAACGGGTGTAGCGCAAATGGCCACTATTAGTACTTTATCGCACCAAGGTAAAGGCACTATGCAGGTCGATAATATCCGAAAAATGCTATTAACCATGGTTGAAGATGTACGCGCTGTTGTTATTAAACTTGCAGAGCAGGTATGTCATTTACGTAATGTAAAAGATGCCGACGAAGAAGAGCGAGTTATTGCCGCAAAAGAAACAGCCGATATTTTTGCACCACTTGCAAACCGTTTAGGAATAGGGCAATTAAAATGGGAGCTTGAAGATTTATCGTTCAGGTATTTACACCCAGATACCTACAAAGGCATTGCCAAACAGTTAGATGATAAACGACTTGCTCGCGAAGCCTATATGGAAGATATGGTTGAGCAGGTAAAAAACCGCTTAAGTGAGGCCGGTATAGAAGCGCAAGTGTACGGGCGGCCTAAACATATCTACAGCATTTTTAAAAAAATGCAGCAGAAAAACTACGAGTTTGATCAGCTTTTTGATATTCGCGCAATGCGTATTGTGGTTGAGCGTCTACAAGATTGTTACGGCGCGCTTGGCATAGTACATACAAACTGGCGTCATCTTAATAAAGAATTTGATGACTACGTTGCCACACCAAAGCAAAATGGTTATCAGTCTATTCATACTGTGGTATTTGGCCCTGAGGGCAAAACCGTAGAAATACAAATACGCACCAGCGATATGCATCAAGATGCTGAGCTAGGTGTTGCTGCGCACTGGATGTATAAAGAAGGCGCATTACCTGGACGAGGCTCAGGTTACGAGCAAAAAATTAGTTGGCTGCGTAAATTACTGCAATGGCAAGAAGAAGTCGTTGATGGGGGCGATTTAGCCGAAGAGCTAAAAAACCAAGTAGTAGAAGACCGTGTGTACATTTTTACCCCAAGTGGCGATATTATTGATTTACCATTAGGTGCTACACCGCTTGATTTTGCCTACTACATTCACTCAAACGTAGGTCACAGGTGCATAGGCGCTAAAGTATTTGGCAAAATAGTGCCGTTTACACATCAGTTATCAACGGGTGATCAAGTAGAGATACTGACTCAAAAGCAACCTAATCCAAGCCGAGACTGGCTTAATCCATCATTAGGTTATATTAAATCATCACGTGCAAGAGCTAAAATACATCACTGGTTTAAGCAGCTCGACCGCGATAAAAACCTAAGTGCGGGTAAAGAAATCCTCGACAGTGAGTTACAAAAGCTTGATTTAACCTACAAAGATTTAGATCCCGCCATCAAGCGCTTTAATTTTAAAGAGCTCGATGACTTAATGGTTGCCATTGGCGCAGGTGATGTACGCTTAAACCAAATGCTTAACTTTGTTAGCGACCGTACAGAAGATGAACCGGTTATACGTTTTAAAGCACCAAGTAAAGTAACGGGTGATAAAAACGGCATTGTAGTGGACGGTGTTGGTAGCTTAATGAGTCATGTAGCTAAGTGTTGTCGTCCTGTGCCTGGCGACCAAATAATTGGCTATATAACCCAAGGCCGTGGTATTGGTGTTCATAAAGATGACTGCGACGCATTTAATAACTTAAAAACACAGCATCCTGAACGCGTGATCTCAGTAAGTTGGTCTGACGATATTAATGGCTCTTATGCACTGAGCATAAAAATTGAGGCCAGCGATCGGTCTGGTTTAATCCGCGATATAAGCTCTGTGCTTGCTAATGAAAAGGTCAACGTATTAAACATGAACGTAAATACGGTTGGCGCAGACCAACTTGCCGTATTTACTATGCAAATTGAAGTACATGACTTATCAGGTACTAATCGAGTACTTTCAAAACTACTTCAGATTGAAGGTGTTCACGATGCTAAGCGCAGCCAATAAACATGACAGATAAAAACGCATTAACTGAGCTTTTAAATATTATGCAAACCTTGCGAGATCCTAACGGCGGGTGCCCGTGGGATCTTAAGCAAGATTTCAAATCAATTGTTCCTCATACCCTAGAAGAGGCGTACGAGGTTGCCGATTGCATAGAGACTAATAATTTAGGTGAGCTTAAAAATGAGCTTGGCGATTTACTTTTTCAAATTGTGTTTTATGCCCAGTTAGCTAAAGAGCAAAACTTATTTGATTTTGATGATGTTATAAATCAGCTAAGCACTAAACTTGTGCGCCGCCACCCTCATGTATTTAACGAGCAGCAAGCGTTAACTGACGAGCAGTTAGCAAAGCAATGGCAAGCAATTAAAGCACAAGAACGTGCTGAAAAAGCTTCACCGGTTAATACTTCGCTTTGGCAAGATATTCCGGCAAATATGCCAAGCCTTAGTAAAGCTAAAAAAATTCAGCAACGTGTTGCTGGCTTAGGGTTTGATTGGCCAAGCTATCATGGCGCACTTGATAAAGTGAGCGAAGAAGTATTAGAAGTAAAAGAAGCGCTCGAACACGATCCTCTATCTGAGCATACAGCAGAAGAAATAGGCGACTTACTGTTTGCCACTGTTAATGTTGCTCGCCATGTTAAACGCGACCCTGAACAACTTTTAAGACAAGCAAATGATAAGTTTTCAGCGCGGTTTGAAAAGGTACAAGCGTACTTAATTGCTCAAGGCAAAAGTTTAGATACTGCAAGCCTAGAAGAAATGGACAACGCGTGGGATGCCATTAAAAAAGTGAAATAGGTTTAATGTTAAAAAATGCACATTTTTTGTGCGCGCATTTACTATTTTTAGCTGGATTGCGCTGGCGTGTTTTGGTACAATTTCGCCCCGTCTTGATGATATACCCAGAGTCTCTTTCTCGGGTGTTATATTCCTTTTAATTCCTGATATTCTAGGGTTCGCATGAGTACAAAATTTATCTTCGTTACTGGCGGGGTTGTTTCTTCGTTGGGTAAAGGTATTGCAGCAGCATCACTAGCCGCTATTTTAGAGGCCCGTGGTTTAGACGTTACCATTTTAAAGCTGGATCCTTACATCAACGTTGACCCAGGCACAATGAGCCCAATTCAACACGGTGAAGTATACGTTACAGAAGACGGCGCAGAGACTGACCTTGACTTAGGTCACTACGAGCGTTTTATTCGTACCAAAATGACTAGTCGTAATAACTTTACACAAGGGCGTGTATACGAAGACGTGTTACGTCGTGAGCGCCGTGGTGAATACCTAGGTGCAACTATTCAGGTTATTCCACATATTACAAATGACATTAAGCAACGCGTATACGACGGTGCTGAAGGTCATGAAATTGCGATTGTAGAAATTGGCGGTACAGTAGGTGATATTGAATCACAACCGTTTATTGAAGCAATTCGTCAAATGGGTACTGAAATTGGCCGCGAACGCGCGCTATTTATTCACTTAACGCTAGTGCCATTTTTAGGCCCTGCGGGTGAAGTGAAAACAAAACCAACTCAGCATTCTGTTAAAGAGTTGCGATCTGTAGGTATTCAGCCAGATATTCTTATCTGTCGTTCAGACCGTAAACTGCCTAACAACGAGCGTGCAAAAATTGCATTGTTCACTAATGTTGAAGAAAAAGCGGTTATTTCACTACCAGACGTAGACAGCATTTATAAAATTCCTGCGCTATTAAAATCTCAAGAATTAGATAACTTTGTATGCCGTCGCTTTCATTTAGATGCGCCAGAAGCTGATCTTGCTGAGTGGGAACAAGTACTTTATCAAGAGTCTAACCCTACTGGTGAAGTAACAATTGGTATGGTTGGTAAGTACATTGAATTACCAGATGCATACAAATCAGTTAACGAAGCACTAAAACATGCGGGTCTTAAAAATCGTTTAACAATTAATATTGAATACGTAGACTCACAAGATTTAGAAAGCAAAGGTGTAGAACTACTATCTCATTTAGATGCTATTTTAGTTCCTGGCGGCTTTGGCGGACGTGGTGTTGAAGGTAAAATCTTAGCGGCTAAATACGCACGTGAAAACAAAGTTCCATACCTAGGTATTTGTTTAGGTATGCAGGTGGCACTTATTGAATACGCGCGTAATGTTGCAGGTTTAACTGATGCAAACTCTACAGAATTTAACGCTAACTCAGAAGCGCCTGTCGTTGGTTTAATTACTGAATGGTTAGACGCTGAAGGCAAGGTTGAAGTACGTGATGAAAAATCTGATTTAGGTGGCACTATGCGCTTAGGCGCACAAAAATGTCATTTAACACCAGGTTCTAAAGTACATGAAGTATACGGTAATGCTGAAATTGTTGAACGTCATCGTCATCGCTACGAAGTAAACAATAATTTTGTAGAAGCGCTTGAAAAAGCAGGCTTGAGCTTTACTGGTTTATCAGAAGATAAAAAATTAGTAGAAATTATCGAAAATAAAGATCACCCATGGTTTATTGCCGCGCAATTCCACCCGGAATTCACGTCAACCCCACGTGATGGTCACCCGCTATTTGAAGGGTTTGTAGCTGCGGCTCACATTCACCAAAAAGCTAATTCGTAATTTTAAAAGCCGTGCATATTGCACGGCTTTTTTGTTTTAAGGGCTGACTGATACCCATTTTATTAAAAACATGAGCATTGTATCGGATTAAATAACTTACTAATTGCGTTAAAAATTACTCATATAGAACAACTATATGTCATAATTTGTGCCTTGTTATTGAGTTGTTTTTTTAGCGTTATGATAGCTCACTAATTAAATGCAATTGGTATAAACTATACAAAACGTAGTAAAGTTAGCTGAACTCACCATTTTGGGAATATAGAGGAATCAAGATGTCAGAAATCGTAAAAGTAATCGGTCGCGAAATTATGGACTCGCGTGGTAACCCAACTGTTGAAGCAGACGTACATTTAGCAGATGGTTCTTGGGGTCGTGCAGCTGCACCTTCAGGCGCATCTACTGGTACTCGCGAAGCATTAGAGTTACGCGACGGTGATAAGTCACGTTACTTAGGTAAAGGCGTATTAAACGCTGTTGGTTTTATTAATAATGAAATCGCAGATGCGCTTAAAGGCCAAAATGCATTAGAGCAAAGTGCTGTTGATAAAGTAATGCTAGATTTAGACGGCACTGAAAACAAAGAAAAACTAGGTGCAAACGCAATCTTAGCAGTATCACTTGCAACTGCAAAAGCAGCTGCACAGTCTAAAAAAGTAGAGCTTTATGAGCACATTGCTGATTTAAACGGCACACCGGGTGTTTACTCTATGCCACTTCCAATGATGAACATCATCAATGGTGGTGAGCACGCAGATAACTCTGTAGATATTCAAGAGTTTATGATCCAACCTGTTGGCGCTGCAAACTTCCGCGAAGGCCTACGTATGGGCGCAGAGGTATTTCATAGCCTTGCAAAAGTACTTAAAGCAGACGGTCATTCAACAGCGGTTGGCGATGAAGGTGGCTTTGCGCCAAACCTTGCATCTAACGAAGCGGCACTTGCAGCAATTAAAGTTGCGGTAGCAAACGCAGGTTACGAGTTAGGTAAAGATATTACTTTAGCGATGGATTGTGCTGCATCTGAGTTTTACGACAAAGAAGCAAACATTTATGATCTTAAAGGTGAAGGCAAAAAATTCACTTCAGAAGAATTTAACTTCTTCTTACAAGAGCTTACTGAGCAATACCCAATTGTGTCTATTGAAGATGGCTTAGATGAGTCAGATTGGGATGGCTTTGCACACCAAACTAAACTAATGGGTGATAAAATCCAATTAGTAGGCGATGACTTATTCGTAACTAACACTAAGATTTTAAAACGTGGTATCGACAACGGTATTGCTAACTCGATCTTAATTAAGTTTAACCAAATTGGTTCACTAACTGAGACGTTAGCTGCAATAAAAATGGCAAAAGATGCAGGCTTTACAGTTGTTATTTCTCACCGCTCTGGCGAGACGGAAGATTCAACTATTGCTGATTTAGCGGTAGGTACTGCTGCAGGTCAAATTAAAACAGGTTCATTGAGCCGTTCTGACCGTGTTGCTAAGTACAACCAACTTCTTCGAATTGAAGAAGCGCTAGGTTCAAAAGCACCTTACAACGGTCTTAAAGAAGTTAAAGGTCAGTAATTCTATTTTATATAGAATCTAATTTTTAATTTTAGATGATAAAATCCTCGCTAATGCGGGGATTTTTTATGCCTGATAATTTTTCAAAGAGATGAGAATGCTTTGTAGGCGTTAAGCTTGCTGAGGCGCGCGCAGTGCGAAAAGAGGGATCACCAAAAGCGTAAACTCTTTATTTAAACCTCAAATTATTTTATTAAAAAAGGTGAAATATCTTATAGGCGTTAAGCTCGCTGACACGCGCAAGTAGTGCGAAAAAGGATTTGCTTAATTTATAATATTTTCTGCACAGCTCAGAGCTGAAATTGCTGCTTTAATATTTTACCTGTAAAACTGGTTTTTAAATAAAACCCACGTGGTAGGGTTTTGATAATTTGACCATGTGGACCAATAGCATCAGTAACAACTTTGCTGTTTGCCGCCTTAGGCCTAATTTGTATAGCATCCCCTAAATGGCCTGATATTTCATCTACTCGTCCGAGTGCGATTAACTCCATTTGTTCTTCCCAGTCACGCTGTAATAACGCATCTTGCTCAGGTGTTGGTTGCCACAAAAAGCCGCTGCCTATCGTTCTGTCAAAAGGGGCTATATCTCGCTCACTTAGTATGGGTAACCATAAAACATGATTTAGCTTTTTACGCACAGAGCTTGTATGCCACGTCATACCAGTGACGTTTATTAAAGGTGTTACCGATACAAACGTAGTCTCTAGTGGCTTACCCTTGTATGAAATTGGTAATGTTTTTAGCTCTATCCCTAAATCTTCAAAATCGGGTAGGGGTTTTGAACCTGCTGTAGCCCCTAGTACATATTCAATTAGTTGCCCGGTCCAGCCTTTTTCACGAAGTAAATCATCAGGTGTTTTAAAGTGATACTGGTTTGCAAGTTGGCCAAGTGTTAATCCAGCAATGTTATTCACGCGCTGCATTAGGTCGTTAATTGAGTGTGGTTTTGATGGTCGCATACTATTAATTTCGGTTGAATAAATACCATAGCCATGATAGCAAATTGGCTAAGCCGTGGATATCTTTAGGGTTGTTCGTTTTTTGTGCTCGTGTTGTTTGGGTTAATTTTGTACATGTATAAAATTGAGCGGTTTACTTTAAGTTACTGAGCTAGTTGGTTTTTTTTAAATTATATATTCAGTTTTGATTAAGGCTATTAAAAGTTGTTGGGATAAATACAACTATATAAACATGTTTATCCACAGAATCTGTGGAGAACACGAGTTTTTAGATCTTATATTGTGGATTTGTTTGCAAAACGAGCGTGTTTTATAAAAGTTATGCACAAACTGTGAGTAAGTAGAGTAAAACAATAACCGCAATAGCTTTGGTGGATTATTTTTAAAATTTTTACTCACACTTCATTATTTATGGGTTATGCAAAAGCGTAAACTTAGCTTACAAATTAGCTTGGCTATAATAGTGTTTGCCGTATTGCAGCTAATGTGGAACAATCATTAAAAATCGACTTACAAATGAGGCACTAAGGTGATTGATGCCGAAGGTTTTCGTGCCAATGTCGGAATTGTAATTTGCAATAATCAGGGACAGGTTTTTTGGGCTAGACGTTATGGTCAGCATTCTTGGCAATTTCCCCAAGGTGGTGTTGATGATGGCGAGACAGCAGAACAAACCATGTACCGCGAGTTACACGAGGAAGTAGGGCTGCGACCTGAAGATGTTGAAATAGTTGCAAGCTCAAAACATTGGTTACGCTATAAATTACCCAAACGATTAATTCGTCGCGACTCTAGTCCGGTGTGTATTGGGCAAAAACAAAAATGGTTTTTATTAAAACTGCGTTGTAAAGATGAAGATGTAAACTTGCTTAAAACCCATCATCCAGAGTTTGATGATTGGCGCTGGGTAAGTTACTGGTATCCTGTAAGACAGGTAGTATCGTTTAAACGGGATGTTTATCGACGTGTAATGAAGGAGTTTGCTCCTTTCGCCATGCCCTTTAATAAAAGAGAACAACACAAAGATCATTGGCGAAGTAAAAGGTAGTAATTTCTCGATAGAATAAAGGAGCAGGACATGCTGGCTACACTTAGGTCTATTGCTGAGTCTGTATCGCAACAAGCGAATTTAGACAGTGCTTTAGTGTGCTTTGTGCAAATGGTTAAAGATGCCATGAAAACCCAGTGCTGCTCCATTTATTTTGCAGATTACAGCCAAGACAATTTTGTACTTATGGCTACCGAAGGGTTAAATCCTGATGCGGTGGGTAAGTTTAGAATTGGCTTTACCGAAGGCTTAGTGGGCTTAGTTGCCCAACGCGAAGAGCCAATTAATATAGCATTTGCTAAATCACACCCGCGATTTAAACTCTCCCCCGAAGTGAATGAAGAAGGCTACAATGCTTTTTTGTCTGTGCCTGTGGTGCATCAAAAAAAAGTATTAGGCGTTATTGTTGTTCAGCAAAAAATGGCCCGTGTTTTTAGCCAAGATGAAGAATCGTTTTTAATTACGCTCTCTGCACAACTTGCATCACAACTAGCGCATGCTGAAATAAAAGAAGTATTGCGACAAGACGAATCATCTCATCAAACATCAGTTTTAAAAGGGGTATCGAGTGCGCCGGGCATAGGAATTGGCCAAGCATTTGTCGTGCTGCCAAAGCTTGATTTTAAGTCTATAGAGCTTTTAAAAGACAGTGATGTAACAGAGCAACGCCGCTTGTTTACACAAGCCGTAGCCGCGACCCGAAAAGAGTTTAATACGCTTTCTATGACGCTAAGTGACTCGATACCGCATGAAGCGTTGGCTGTATTTGATGTTTACCAACAATTACTTGATGCAAAAAGCTTAGGCCATAATGTTGAGGTACAGTTACAAGAAGGTTGGTGCGCTAAAAGTGCATTAAAAATTGTAATAGAGCGCTTAATCTCTCAATTTAATGCCATGCAAGACCCATATATAAAGGAGCGTGCGGTTGATGTTAAAGACATTGGTTTACGTGTGCTACATCATTTAGTAAACACCGAACACGCTATAAAAGATTACCCACCAAATACTATTTTAATTGCTAATACATTAACTCCGGCCATGCTTGCAGAAGTGCCAAAAGGGCATTTAGCGGGTGTAGTTAGTGTTAATGGTTCAGCTAATAGCCATGCGTCTATTTTAACGCGTGCAATGGGTATTCCTGCTATTTGGGGTATTGAAGATTTACCACTATTACAGTTTGAGGGTAAACCGCTCATTCTGGATGCATTTTCTGGGCGTTTATATATTTCCCCATCGCAAATGCTAATAGATGAGTACACCGAGCTTCAGTACCAAGATGGCTTATTGAATAACCGCTTTTTAGCCGAGCAAACATCAGAATCAATCACGCTTGATGGTGAGCATATTAGCTTGCTGTTAAATGCCGGGCTTGAGCTAAATACAGAACAAAGCAGTTCACATATTTGCGATGGCGTAGGGCTTTACAGAACAGAGGCTTGGTTTATGCAAAAAGGCCAGTTTCCTTCGCAATTTGAGCAAGAAAACTGGTACCGCGAAGTGCTTACTAGCTACCACCCAAACCCTGTGGTTATGCGTACGCTGGATATTGGTGGCGATAAAGTTTTAGATTATTTTAATATTACCGAAGAAAACCCATTTTTAGGATGGCGTGGTATTCGTATTAGTCTTGATCACCCAGAGCTGTTTTTAGATCAGCTTAAAGCGATGTTAAAAGCAAATATTGGCTTAGGTAATTTAAAGATTATGCTGCCAATGATCAGTGGCACCGATGAAGTAGATGAATCTTTAGCATTGTTTGAGCAAGCGTACTATGAGCTAAGTGAAAAGTACCCAGAGCAAAGTATAGAAAGACCTGATATTGGTATAATGCTTGAGGTGCCTTCGAGCGTATTTATGTTGCCTGAATGGTCAAAAAAAGTCGATTTTTGCTCAGTCGGTAGTAATGATTTAACGCAGTACCTATTAGCTGTAGATAGAGCTAATGCACGTGTTGCTGAGCTGTTTAACCCTTATCACCCAGGCGTACTAAGAGTGTTAAATAAAGTGGCTTGTGAGTGTGAGCAGTACGAATTGCCTTTTAGTTTATGTGGTGAACTTGGTGGCGATCCAGAAGGTGCGATTTTACTTATTGCAATGGGATACAGGCGCTTAAGTATGAACCTATCATCACTTAATAAAGTTAAATGGGTGATCAGGCGCTTAAATGTGAGTGATATGGAGCAGCTACTTAGCGAGTGCTTAGCTCAATCTACCGCTAAGCAAGTATTGCGCTTAACACGAAACTTTATGTTAGAGCATCAATTAGGCGATTTATTTTATACGCCCAAATAGTATCAATCCGCAGATGCTATTGGCTTTATAATCCTTTAATATAAACACATTATTAGGTATTTGAGATAACTATGTATGACTTAGGGCTGTTAGTGGCAAGCTGCGCACTACTAGGCTGCGTTGTCGGTTTTTTAGCAGGATTGTTAGGTATTGGTGGCGGTTTAATTATTGTCCCTGTGCTTAGTACGTTACTGTTATCGTTTGACGTTACATCTCCAAGCCACGTTCTAGTGGTTGCTATTGCAACCTCACTAGCTTCTATTTTATTTACTTCAACCTCTTCAGCGTTAGCTCATCATAAAAATGATAATGTGCCGTGGGAAATAGCTCCTTGGGTTATGTCAGGCGTTGCGTTAGGGGCATTAATTAGTGGCTTTGCCGCAAGTCTCATTCCTGAGCAAATTTTACGAACTGTGTTTGCTATCAGCGTCGTGTTTATTGCTGCGAGGATGGTGTTGTCGACCCGCAAAAAAGCAGTCGTGGAGCAGCCTTTACCAGCAGGCCCTATTTTGGGAGCTATATCGGCTCTAATGGGTGGCTTATCTGGTTTAATTGGTATTGGTGGTGGGGCGCTTATTGTTCCAATGCTTAATTATTTTTCGGTAGATATAAAAAAAGCCATAGGTTGCGCTGCTGCTTGCGGCATTGTTATCGCCTTATTTGGTTCTATTGGGTATATTAGTGCAGGTTGGCAAGTTACCGATTTAGAACATGGTTTTGCAGGGTTTGTTTATTTACCTGTGTTATTTGGGATTGTTATTACATCATGGTTTGTTGCGCCTATAGGCGCTAAAGCAACTCATTATTTACCTGTTAATACAATAAAGAAAGTTTTCGCGGTATTGCTTGTTGTTATCGCACTTAAAATGGTTTTTAGCTAAAGGTTTATTTTTTATGGCACTTGAGTTTCCTCAAATTGATCCAATAATTTTTTCTGTTGGGCCGCTAAGCGTACGTTGGTACGGGTTAATGTATTTAATTGGTTTTGCGTTTGCGATGTGGTTCACTAATCGCCAAGCTGCAAAACCTAATTCAGGTTGGACAAAAGATCAGGTAAGCGACTTACTATTTTATGGCATGCTAGGGGTAATTCTTGGTGGGCGTATTGGTTATGTATTGTTTTATCAGTTTAGTTACTTTATAGAAAACCCGCTTTATTTATTTAGAATAGATCAAGGTGGTATGTCTTTTCATGGCGGCACGTTGGGAGTTATAACAGCTGTAGCCATTTTCTCGTGGACACGCAAAAAATCATTGCTTCAAGTTGGCGATTTTGTTGCTCCGCTTGTCCCTGTTGGTTTATTAGCTGGAAGAATAGGTAACTTTATTAATGGCGAGCTGTGGGGGCGAGTGACCGATGTGCCTTGGGCTATGGTATTTCCTACAGGCGGGCCACTTGCGCGTCATCCATCACAATTATATGAAGCATTTTTTGAAGGCCTAGTACTCTTTTTAATCCTGCAATGGTTTATTAAAAAACCGCGTCCAGCGGGTAGTGTAGCGGGTGTATTTTTACTAGGTTATGGTGTATTTAGATTCTGCATTGAATACTTCCGTCAACCAGATGCGCAACTAGGGCTGTTTGCTGACTTTATTTCGATGGGTCAAATATTATCACTTCCAATGATTGTGGGCGGTTTAGGTTTATTAATTTGGGCATACAAACAACCACAACAAGTTAAAACAGCTAAGGCATAATAAAAACAGCATGAAACAATATTTAGAATTATGTCAGCGTATTGTTGACGAAGGCCAGTGGGTAGAAAATAAGCGTACAGGTACGCGTTGTTTAACGGTTATAAACGCTGACTTAGAGTACGACGTAGCGAATAATAAGTTTCCTATGATCACCACGCGAAAAAGCTACTATAAAGCAGCGATTGCTGAGTTATTAGGGTATTTACGTGGTTACGATAGTGCAGAGCAGTTTCGTGATATTGGCTGTAAAACCTGGGATGCAAATGCTAACGACAACGGCGCATGGCTTAATAACCCCAACCGTAAAGGTGAAGACGACATGGGCCGCGTCTACGGCGTGCAAGGCCGCGGATGGCAGCGACCAGATGGTTCAACGCTCGATCAGCTTGCTAAAGTTATTAATAACTTAAAAAATGGTATTGATGATAGAGGGGAAATCGTTACTTTTTATAATCCCGGCGAATTTGAGCTTGGTTGTTTGCGCCCATGTATGCACACGCATACTTTTTCACTGCTTGGTGACACGCTATATTTAACATCGTATCAGCGCAGCTGTGATGTGCCACTGGGGCTTAATTTCAATCAAATTCAGTGTTTTGTTTTACTTGCATTGGTAGCTCAAATTACAGGGCATAAAGCAGGTAAGGCGTATCATAAAATTGCTAATGCCCATATTTACGAAAACCAACTAGAACTAATGCGAGACGTGCAATTAAAGCGCGAACCGTTCGAATCGCCTAAACTAGCAATTAACCCAAAAATAAAGACGTTAGAAGATATAGAAACGTGGGTAACGCGTGACGACTTTGAAGTCACGGGGTATCAAAGCCACGAACCGATTCAGTATCCATTTTCAGTATAAAAAGATTAAGGAAAACTAAAATGAAAGCAGTGATCCCAGTAGCTGGACTAGGTACCCGTATGTTACCTGCCACAAAAGCAATCCCTAAAGAAATGCTACCAATAGTGGACCGTCCACTTATTCAATATGTAGTAAATGAAGCGGTTGCAGCAGGTATTAAAGAAATAGTACTTGTAACTCACTCAAGCAAAAATTCTATCGAAAACCATTTTGATACAAGCTTTGAACTAGAAGCCACATTAGAGAAACGTGTTAAGCGGCAATTACTTGCCGAAGTGCAGGCTATTTGCCCTAAAGACGTCACTATTATTCACGTACGCCAAGGTGAAGCTAAAGGCCTAGGCCACGCAATTAACTGTGCGGCGCCAATTATTGGTAACGAACCGTTTGTTGTAATTTTGCCAGATGTAATTATTGATGACGTAGAAAGCGATCTAAAAAAAGACAACCTAGCTGAAATGATTGCTCATTTTGAGCAAACAAAACACAGCCAAATAATGGTTGAATCAGTGCCAATGGATGAAGTAGATAAGTTTGGTGTGGTTGATTTAGGCGATGTTGACTTACAGCAAGGTGAAAGCTCACCCATTACAAACATGGTAGAAAAACCGCCTGTTGATCAAGCTCCTTCTAACTTAGCTGTAGTAGGGCGTTATGTATTAAGTGAAAATATTTGGCCATTACTTGCTAAAACACCTCAAGGTGCAGGCAACGAAATTCAGCTAACAGATGCCATTGCAATGCTAATGGAGCATGAAAAAGTTGATGCTTATGCAATTAAAGGCCGTAGTCACGATTGTGGTAGTAAAATAGGTTACTTAAAAGCAACGATTGAATTTGCACTACGCCGTGATGAATTTGCAGGTGAACTCAAATCATTTATTAAAACACTAATTTAATTAGTTATTTTATTTAATTCCTTAAGGCGCCTATTTGGCGCCTTTTTTTATATTTATTCATTACAATAAATATGCATTAATAAGAAAGCTCTAAAACAGAAATGTTTTAGGGACATTACAGACAGATTGTAATTTATGTTGTAAAGTTTAAGTTAACTGGCATTAAATTTGTATTAAATAATGCTCTCAAGGAAGGGGTGGAGTATGCAATATTGTGTTTTATAAAACATAAAAAAGCATACGAAGAGCTAAGTTAATAGCTCAAAGCTTAATAAAGTTAAACGCTTTCTTGTGAGAATGTTTAACTGAAATGTAAGTGTAAAGGCACTACTTTCAGGACAACAAATACATGTTTATACATAAAAAAAATAACATTGGGCTATTACTTAGCTTGCTGATGCTTTTATTTGGCACAGCATGCAGTGTTACGCCTGAAATAAAAACAAGCAACACACCGCAAACTAACACACCAGACTACGTATCTATTACAGCCCTAGAGCTTGCTCAGCTAAAAGATGCCGCCATGCAATGGCAACAAGCCCGAGCGGGTATTGAGCGCATTTTAAAATTAGAAAAAGAAATAACTTATTTAGTAAACCATATAGACATTATAAACAGCAAAGCTATAGCTCAGTCTAACCAAGGCTATAGCAGTAAGTCAGTACGCTCGCCACGCAATACCCGCAGTACGCAATCGCGCCCGCGACAGGTTAAGCAAAACTACAGCAATAAAAAGCAAGCTGTTAAATTAAATACACCTAAACATGTATTTGCATTACAGGTTGCCTCTGTTGATTCGCAAAACGGTGTAGCAAAGGCATGGAAAGAGCTAAATACCAAAGCAGCCCCATTATTTAGAGACAAAATACTGACAAATGTAGAAACCGCAAAAATAAATAACAAAACTTTTTACAGGCTGAAGCTAGGCTCTTACCAAAACTTTAAAAATGCAAAAGCTGACTGTGACGTATTTAAGCTATATAAGCTTGATTGCATAGTAAGTAATTACACAGATAAACCTATTAAGTTGTAACTAAATTTATTGAAAGTGGCGCATAATTTGCTTTGGGACGTTATCTAGGTTGTCTGAGTACTTTTAATGCGCTGTTTTAGGAATTTTCATTTAATACTAACTTTACTTATACCTTTTGGTCTCTATGGATGTACTAGTGCGACGGTTAAACAAGAAAGCACGCAACATACCTTAATAACAGACAAACAGGTCAAAGAGTTCGTATCGCAGTGGCATATGCAGCAAGATAGCATCGCCAAATTAACTGCTATGGAAGCGGATTTACAGCTGCTAATTATGGCGTTATCTTCTCAAAGCGAATTGAGTGAAAACCCTCCTTTATTAACCCAAAACAAACCTGATATTACTTATAGCAACGAAGCTGTAAAACCTCTTGAACCTACTACAGTTAATTCTCTTTCTGAGGCTAAATTATCTACCCCTCAGAATTTAGATCTAGCTTTAATAGATGAGTCTAAAGTAGGGGCTCAACTCGGTTGGTATTTAAATCCCGATTTTGCGATTGCGAAAGTTACAAAGCTTAAGGCGTTTTATCCTAATGCATTTTCTCAATTTAGTTTTGCAGTGTTTGAGAACAAAAAAAGCAATATTACGTTGTATGGGTTACGTGTAGGTCCGTTTAAAAGTAATGCTGAGGTAAGCATGTTTTGTTATTTAGTAAATCAATTAGATCAAGCGTGTGATATCGCTGCATTTATAGGAAAGCCAATATAATTGATAAACTAAGCCTTTTGAGCTTATATAGTATTAAAGTATTTGAATTAGTGGTCGATAATAATTACAGTTGGGCAAAATTTAATAAGGCCCATTTTCTCATAAGGATTTAGCATGAAGTTTTATTTATCTACACTAGCTGTAGTTACAGCGGCCAGTTCGTTTAGCTCTTTTGCAGCAACAGAATCATTTGAAGCAAAAGTAACGGTACAAAATGCGGTTGTTCTTACAAAAGATAACGATTTAAGTTTTGGTACTATTCGTGCTATTGCAGATCCAACAGGCGCTGAACAAGCTACACTTGTGGTTAATCCAGACCCTGACGCAAGCCCTGTTTCTACACAGTCAAACCCCGTTAGTAATACTGCAACTATTTCAGTAATAGAGGATGGTGAGGCTGCTGGTTTTAGTGTGTCCGATGTAGTACCTAATTCTATTTTAACTATTACTGATCCGGTAAATACCTTAATAGTGTCTTCTGCAGGACAGGGGGTAAATGAGCCCGACTTTACTGTCGATTCTTGGACATATTTTATAACAAGTGGAACAAATGCGGGGGCGCTTTATACGCAGGGATCTCCTAACTTACAAGCAGGAGCTGACGGCGCTGTATCATTTAATATAGGCGCAACGTTGTCTACTTCGTCAAGTGTATCAAGTGTGGATTATCCTGATGGTGAGTATTCAGGTAGCTTCAATATTGAAGTGTCTTATTGATAAGTGCTTAAGCAAATAATGCGCTTTTTGTATGCTTCGCTATTGCTGATTTTTAGTAAGTCGGTTTATTGCGATAGCATACAGCAAGAGCCTCTCAATTTTGGCACTTTAGTTATTCCTCAAAATAATACCTTAAGCTCTATAACTATTAATCATGAAGGTGAAACTACTACATTTGGTAGTATTTATGTTTTAGCAGAGGGGAACCCCGCAGAGCTTTTATTTACTGGCTTACCTCCTCTTACTCAAGTTTCGTTTAATAAAACAAGTGATTCAACATTGCAAAGCGAAGCACTAGGATCGAATAGTGCTAAGTTTTCGGTGGTCCTAGTGGATTTACCTAGAACGCAAGCTAGCGATGAGTTTGGAGAGCTTTTATTAAAAGTAGGTGGCCGTTTAATTACTACAGGGACAAGCCAAGGTTACTTAGATGGTAGTTTTATTACCGACACACAATTAGAAATTACGATTGATTACTAAAGGAAAAACATGTTTTATAAAGTTGTTGTGCTGCTTGCACTGAGTGTATGTACTATAGGGAAAAGTGCACATGCAAATTTACTTATTTCTCCAACTCGTATTAGTTTTGATGAGCGCCAAAGAACGGCTAAAGTTACCGTAATTAATACGGGCGATAAATATCAAACATATCGTGTTTTGTGGAGCGAAAAGCAAGCGCAGCCAACGGGTGGTTATATACAATTAGCAGAACCTACTAATGAGAGTTTAAGTACAATGGCGCGATTGTCACCAAAACAAATGCGTTTAGCCCCGGGTGAAAAGCAAACAGTAAAAATCGCAATACGTAAGCCTAAAAACTTAGTTTCTGGTGAGTACCGTTCTCACTTATTGTTTCAGGCCCTCCCAGGCGAAAATACTAATAAAACAAGCTCTATAAAAGTAAATATGATTATGAGTTATAGTATTCCCATTCTGTTACGTAAAGACATGCAACAGCCTAATGTAGTCATTGAACAAGCTCAATTAGTTTTAAATAACAGTAATAAACGCCCTCAGTTTTTGCTAAATATAAACCGAGAGGGTAAGTTTAGTAGCTACGGTAAATTAAGTGCTTACTTTGTTGATAGCAATAACGAGCAAGTTAAAATTGCAGAAATTGGCAATTTAAGTATTTATCCCGAAGTAAACAACGCGTTTGTAACGCTTAGCTTATTTAGTGATAAAAATTTAGATAAAACAGGCAAAGTTATTTTTAAATATGAAGGAAGTCAGGAGTATAAAGATCTTGAATTTGCACAATACACGCTTCCTTTAACATCACAATCACTTAATGTATTAACAGTGAATGAAGCTAAATAAATTATTGTGTGTAATATTTGTAGGCATTAGCGCTCTGCTTAGCACTTGTGCAAATGCCAACAAAGGTGCTTCGGTAGAGGATGCTTTAACAACAATACGCGCAATTGAGCTAAAGCTAACTACATCCGTTGATCTAAACGATTATAACGCCGCTAAAGAAAGTCCCCAGCAGCGTATAGCAACTGGGGAGTTATTAATACTCTCGCTTCATTTAAACTCATACTATCTAGGTGAAGTTGCCGCTATTAAGAGCGCCCAAAGTGTGCATGTTAGTTTAAGTGACCTGTTTGATATATTACAATTTGCCATGAATGTAGATGTAAGCAATCGAACAGCTCAAGGCGTTGGAGCAAACCAAAAACCACTTTCCTTAAATGCTGTTGTTACTCCGGCAGTATTTACTAGCTCTTCTCAAAGCTATTTTTTAGCAAAAAACCAAATTACTATTGAAGATGATATTTATGTAGATATTAAAAGCTTACATAGTATTTTAAATCTAGAATTTAGTATTGATTACCCAGATCTAGAGCTATTTATTAGCTCAGAAATACCGCTTCCAGTTGAGTTACAAAGGTACAGGCAATCACGTAATTTTAAATCAGCTAATAAAAAGTCGCCTCCAACGCTTCCCTGGAAAGCAAGCCCTTATCAGGCACTATCCTCCCCAGTGGCTGATTTACAGTTAAACTTTACCGCAAGCGATGATAAGCATTCCACAAACTATTCCCTTTTAGGAACGCAGGATTTTGCTTATTTATCGGCTGAATATTTTTTGGCTGGTCGAAGTACTGATTTACTAACCAATTCTAGGTTAACGTTTACAAAGCAAAATTTAGACAAAAACATAGAAAATGGCTTTATGCCAACAGAAATATCTTTTGGTGATGTAATCGCAACTCAAGTAGGTAATAACTATAACAGCCAGTATGCTCGTGGCATTAAAGTGTCTAATAATGTAACTAATAAAATAATAGTTAATAATCAAATTAATTTAAGTGGTGCTATCCAGCCTGGTTGGGATGTAGAGTTGTACCGCAATGAAATATTAATAGATCAGCAGCTGAGCCTCGCAGATGGTCGATATATTTTTGATAACATAGATTTATTATTTGGAGCTAATAACTTTGAGCTTATTTTTTATGGCCCCCAAGGGCAAGTTGAGCGCAAAAGTGACTATTACTTTGTAGATGGAAATCAGCTCAAAGAAGGGCAAGGCAACTATGAATTATCAGTTACTGAACAAGGTAAGCAGCTACTAAATAATAATGTTTTTAATTCACAAGGGCATGGATGGCAAGTTGCAGGGAGATACGAACAAGGGCTTACTAATAACGTATCTGTTTACTCGGCAGCGTTCGGTCAAAAAAATTCAGATGATGATTTACTCAAATATGCTTTTGGTACCAATATAAGTGTGTTTGACCGGTTACTATTAAATGCAAACATTGAAAAAAACAATAAAAATGAACAAGAATTTGAATTTACAGCTCGAACTCAACTTGCCGAACAATCACTACTTTTTAGTGCCTCTAACCGCACCGACGAACAACAGCAAGATTTTAACAGTTATCAAATAAATTTAGCTGGTGGCCTAATGAATAATATTTATGGGCGACTTTCTTATCAAAATAACTTTTTATATGACGATAGTGATACCAGAGGGCGTTTTAAACAAGTACGCAACCAATTAAATTATTCGTATTCAGGCTTTGCATTAAGTAACCAATTACTATGGCAACACGATAATAGCTCCAAGAGCACATTTGGAACAACACGTTTTCAAAAGCGCTTTGGTAGAACTTACACAAGGTTTGGTGTTGATTATAGGTTATCACCAGTAAGTGAAATTGTAAGTTATGAGGCAGAGTTTAGCCGTAACCTGAGCAGAGACTTACAAGCAGAACTTACTTTAACTGACTCACTCAGTAACAATATTCAATCGGCTGAATTAGGCCTCAACTGGCAAAGTGACAAATTAAGCTTAACAAGTAACGTAAATTACAATAGTAATGATGATTGGCGACTTGGCATTTACAGTCGTTTTAGTCTCGGGTTTGATGTAGAAAACAATACATACTTTATCTCTAAGCACAGCTTAACTAACACGGGTAGCTTAATGCTAAGAGTATTTTTAGATCAAAACAATAACGGCATTATGGATGATGACGAGCGCGGGATAGCCGGCGTTAAAGTCAAAGGGGTTCATAATTACCGCCAAGCAATTACAGATGAACATGGTATTGCGCTATTAACTTCAATGCCTGCAAACCGAACGACAGACATAATACTTGATAGAGATAGCTTTGAAGATCCATTTATAATTCCCGCTAATGATGGCTTTTCTATAACGCCTCGAGCTGGTTTTGTAGAATACATGGATTTTGCGTTAAATAATGCAAGTGAAGTGGAGGGGGTTGTTTATCAGCAAAAAGGTGATGATATACAAGTTCAACCGTTTGCGAGTGTTTCACTGTTGAATAAAAAAGGTGAACAAATTGCGCAAGCTCAAGCTGCATATGATGGTTATTATTTATTTACAGATTTAAAGCCTGGGCAATATAAAGCGGTTATAAATGATGAATATAAACAGCGCAAGAAGCTAAAAAGCACCCAAAATGTCAATGTGTCATTGCCGCCAGAGGGAGATGTTGTAATGGGGGTTGATCTTACATTAAAAGCCCTTAGCGAAATAACAGGCGCTATTGCTAATGCGGGGAGTTTTAGCTCGTTAAACATATTAAAAATTTATTACCGATTAATAGCACCAAAAATAGAGCACAAAAAAGCTTTTTATATACATGATAAAGTTAAAAATAAGTTTATTTTAGCGTTAGGGTATGCAAAAGAAATTTCGCCAGATCTTATCTCTGTATGCAACGCAATAAAAGCGCAAGGGCTTAACTGCACTGTGGAAAAACACAAAATACTCCACTAAAGGAATTAGGATGAAAAGGGCTAAAGTTATTTGTTTAATTAGTGCGGTATTATTAAGTTATGGCTGTGCTAGCAATAAGGTAGTTGATGAGAATGAAAATACTAAAAATTATATAAAAATAACGGCACAAGAACTTGATGAGCTAAAAAAGAGCTCTGAACAATGGCAAAATATGAAGCCCGAACTATCTCGTTTACTGCTTATTGAAGAAGACCTAAGCTTATTAATATCGCAATTAAATACTATTGCAAAGGTAAAGGAAGAAAATACCTCAGTATTAAAGCAAGAAAAAAAAGTGGTTGATAAAGAGCCTAAAACTAACAGATTTAACTCTAACAATAATAACAAAAGTGCTCCAAAGTTTGCTTTACAAGTGCTATCAATTACTCACAAAGAGCAATTAGCTTCTGCGTTTAAGCAGTTACAGAAAAAGGTCCCCGCACTACTTGAATCTAATTACGTTATAAATGTTGAAACAATTAATGTTAAAGGCGTAATGTATAATCGTTTAAAGCTAGGTGCGTATATAAGTAAAGAAAACGCGACAGCTGATTGTCAAAAACTAAAGAGCCAAAGTGTAAATTGTATAGTTAGTTATTATGTCGAACAGCCCTTCATATTAGATTAAATAAGTAGGCATAATAATTGCTTTATCCTCATTATGTTTTAAAGAGGACGGCAACTATGCGCCTTTTACTGCCTTTAGTAATGTTAAATTTAACAGCTTGTAACTTGGTTCCGCCTGAGGAGCCGAGCATACCGACTGACGCCCCTAAAGCGGCAATGGCACCTTATACTGTTAACGAGTACATGGTTAATTTAACCTCACAACTTAACCAAGTAAATGGTGCTTTAAATGCCAATGCGCGCATTGGTGTAAGCAGCTTTTATTACGCAGATGCATTAGATACAAAGCTAGTAACAGGGCAAGCATCGGGCTTGAGCTTGCAAATTCAAGAAAGCTTATTAACTCAGTTTACCCAGCTTGGCTATCATACGGTTGAGTACCGCCTCGGAAACAATCTAATTTTAGCGCAAAATGCAGACAGCATTTTAAGCCGCGACTTAAGTAAATTACGTAATCGCCAAAATATTGACTTAGTGATCACCGGCACAGTGACTCGTCAGCAGCATGCCTATATAGTTAATGCTCGGCTCGTTAATATTGAAAACAAGCAAGTTTTGTCGGCGGGCAGTACAGAGATCCCTATAAATGTAATGTGGGGAAATGAAAAAATTCAGCAGCGTGACGGGTCTTTGTACCGCAGCGAATATTAATCAGGAGCACACCATGAGAAACCTATTAATTACCCTATGTTTGCCATTAGGCTTTGGCTGTTCACAAATGTTAGATTCGCTAAGCCCAGAGGCAAAGCCAGTAGAGCAAGATAATTCAGCTCAGTTGGTATCTGACCAACGTACGGTAAAAGCACCTGAGACTAATACAGCGCTATTTCAATCTAACTTGAACCAGCAAAGTAATTACACTAAAAGCGCGCCTGCAAAGCGAAAAAATATAAATCATTATGTGCGCGGCATAATGCAAGACATGGTGGAAAACTTGCAATATGTGAACGATAAAACACCACTAGCTGTATCTAGTTTTGTATTTTTAGATGATGACTATAGTGATGGTAGCTTACTAGGCAATCAAATAGCCGAAAGCTTTATGCATGAACTACATAGTTTTGGTGTGCCGGTTATCGATTTTAAAACAACCGATTACATGCGTGTAACGCCCGATGGTGACTTTGTATTTAGCCGTGATTACTTGGAGCTAAACCAAGATCAAAACTTTAATTATGTGTTAGCAGGAACGTTAGTAAGCCATCAAGGTGGCGTATTAGTAAATGCGCGTGTAGTGGGTATACAAAGCAAGGCAGTGGTAGGTACTGCGCAAGGGTTTATCCCTCAATCAGTTGTTGATGCACTTAACAGTAGCTATCGCACTGATGGAATAATGCTTAAACAAGCTAGTAAGTGAGGCCAAAATGCATTTTAAATATTTAAATAGCGCAATAGGCTTAGCCATACTTTTAACCTTAGCAGGTTGCTCAATTATTCAAAATAACGAATCAGTAGAGGTTGTTACGCCGGTTGATAATACCCCAAATTACGATTTGACCAGCATGCTACAGTCAGTTCAAGCCGAGCAAAATTCAGAGCCTCAAGATAGCAGTGCGTTTGTGCCTCTTAAGCATCATAAAACGCTTGTTAATTACGTTGAACAAATGGCGCTTGATTTAGTCGACACGCTTGAGTCTGAAGCACAAGATAACAACAGCATTAATATAGCGGTAACAACCATTGTAGATTTAGACGCATCGCTCAATAAAAGTAATCAATTAGGGAATCAAATAGCTGAGAGCTTTATTCATCAGCTGCAAAAATTTGGTTACGGTGTTGTTGACTTCAAAGCTATGAATTCTATTGATGTATCAAACCGAGGTGACTTTGTATTATCTCGCGATATAGAAAAACTGAGTGAAAGCAGCATGGCCAACTACGTATTAGCAGGCACGTTAATTTACCGCCCAAATGGCGTAGCAGTAAATACCCGCGTTATAAACGTGCACAGCAAGCATGTGGTTGCCACTAGTAGAAAACTCATCCCGCTTTATGTACTAAACAAAGAAGATATATATTTATCAAGCAATTAAGTTAATTTTAGCTTGATATGAAAAACAAGATGCCGTTATAATTTTGTAAGCTGTAAGCTGTAAGCTGTAAGCTGTAAGCTGTAAGCTGTAAGCTGTAAGCTGTAAGCTGTAAGCTCGATGTGGCCTCTTAGTTAAATGGATATAACGGCCCCCTCCTAAGGGGCAGTTGCAGGTTCGATTCCTGCAGGGGCTACCAATCAAAACGGAAGGTTATGTCGTCTTCCTGTTGCAATACTAACTTTATAAAGCATTTAAAGCGCGTAATTTAGACTTTTATATCTGTGAATATTTACAATACGGATAGTTGCTAATTTTTTGTTATTTTTGAAAGTTATGAACTAATTTTTGAACGTAAGGGTCCGAGGCACCGTAACTAACAATGAATATATCAAGAGCTGTGGACTCGTATAATTTCAAAGAGCGTTCAATTGCTTCTAAAATCCATTCTGTATTATTACCAAATACACCCCCCCCTAAAAGTGTAAGAAACACTTTATTGTTACCCGTCTTTTGGAAGTTTAAAATAGCAGAACATATAGTTGCCTCATAAGAAGCTTCCAATATTAGTTTGGCAAAATTAGCCCACAACTCTAGTGGTATTTTTGAATATGCAATGGGAAGTGCAGAGCAATAAACTTGAGTTACAGTTTGCTTTAGATCGTTTAGTGTCACCTCTGTATCCCATTGAATCCCGATACGTAATAAACCTCTTAATTTATCAAGTTCAAATTTAGTTAATGATTCAATCTTTGCATTTATTTCTATCAATCCCTCTATAGATGATAAAACGTAGCCATTTTGCATTTTCCATAGGCGATTATTTTTATTTCCTAATGCATCATCAATATCACAAAGACAATTTATTTGATTATCAGATGTTTGACCAACTTCACCATTAACATTTGCAAAATAGTTACGATAAATAGTTCCCGCGCCAGCTGCAATAGCGCAAGCAGGACCTTGAGTGTAATCGTACTCGTATCCATCGACCCCTTGTTCTGGTGTAACGTTTGGAGAAACCATTTCTAACAAATTGAATTGCGAAGCAACTTGAAATAATGCTCCAGCATTTGCTTCTTGCGTATGTAGTTCCTGAACATCCGCGACAATTTCTTGTATGGATATTTTTATATTTCGCGTTTCAATATCGTTAACTCGATTTTGTAATTCGGATAATGATGGTGTTTGCAGTAAACCATGGAAGTACTCATTTCCATTAATATGAGACTTTAAGATATTCCCGTGAACTGATAAATTTTTACGAACTTGTAGTGGAGACTCTTCAGCAAAACCTGTCAGTTTTTCAAACCACATTTAAAGTTCCTTCTAGTTTTATTGCGAACACTATGATAGCCCGTTTTCAAGTGTTTTATTAAATGTGGCTATAACTAAATGCTCTTTATTAAATTATTTTCTACAGTCAATGTAAAAAATTTATTTTTACTAATCATTCGCGCTGTTATGAAACCCCCTCAAATTTTGCCAATACTGATTGTTCAATTTCATTACGGTTGGCAATCATTGTATCAAAATCTATTTTTATATTTTCTAAAACAATGGGTGGGTTAATGCGCTTGATTCTTTCAAATTGAGCCGCTTCGGTTTCATCATATGCAAGTATTGCTATGGTGATTTTGTTACGATCAATACCGTTTGCGAACACACCCTCGGAGTCTAGTTGAATTAAAACCCTTTCTAATGCACTTAACCATTGCTGCCATTGCTCATTTATTTGATCATCAGATGCTGTGTAGTCTATATCATCAAATTCATAGCAGGCTTTTTCTGTATCATTAAAGTATTCGGAGTACATTTCAAGAGAGGGGAAATCAGAAACGTTCCATTTAGCTAATAAAAAATCATCGTCTTCGTTGTCGTATTCTTCTTCATGAACTTTTTTTAAACCTGACAAAGTATTAAACATTGGCAGCAGGCTGTAGCTTCCTGTGAAGTAAAACCCAATAACATAGAGTTCATTACCGTGCTCTTCAATAATCTTAGTGAATGCTACTTTTGATTCTTTATATAGGGTATTTTCAAAATTTTCGATTTTATTCATTAGAGATTAATTCCTTTTAAACTAGTTACTGTCCTTTATTTGGCTATATTAAACCTTATTATCTAATAATAAAAGCGAGCTAAGAATTAGCTCGCTCTATAAGAAGCGTTGTTGATGCTAAACCTAGCCATCACTCGTAATCGTATCAATCAATTCACTAAGCACTGCTTCGGCTTTGCTAGTTTCTACTTGGCAAGTACCTGCATTTAAGTGGCCGCCGCCGCCATATTTAAGGCACAGTTCGCCAACGTTGGTGTTTGAGCTGCGGTTGGTGATTGATTTACCAATGGCAAACACTACGTTTTGTTTTTTAAGGCCCCACATTTTGTGTATTGATATATTACAGTCGGGGTACATGGCGTAAATTACAAAGCGGTTGGTGGCGTAAATGGTTTCTTCTTGTGTTAAATCCAGTACCACTAGGTTTTTATGTACCGTTGCACACTGTGTTATTTGTGCTTTTGCTTTTTCGTTATGCTCGTTATAAAGCGCAACACGTTCGGCTACGTCTTCCATTTTTAAAATGTCTTCGATGCTTTGATCTTTACAGGCATCAATGAGCTTCATCATTAATTGGTAATTTGAAATTTTAAATTCGCGGAAGCGGCCAAGGCCTGTGCGTGCATCCATTATAAAGTTCATTAATACCCAATCGGTTGGGTTGAGTATTTCGTCTTTTGAAAACTGTGCGGCATCGCCTTTATCTACTGCGTCCATCATATCAATGCTGATGTTTGGAAACTTTTCAGCGCCGCCGTAATAATCGTAAACAACGCGCGCAGCAGAGGGGGCTTCTGGATCAATTACATGGTTTTTTATGTCGCTTGCGTTACGTACGGTTTCGCTTAAGTGGTGGTCAAATGCAATATGGCAACCTGCAACGTAGGGGAGGTTAGTGGTGATGTCGTTTGCTGTTATGTCTATTTTTCCATCTTGCATATCTTTTGGGTGTACAAATAAGATGTCGTCAATTAGGTCTAAGTCTTTTAACAGTACGGCGCACACTAAGCCGTCAAAATCGCTGCGGGTGACTAGTCTAAATTTATTATTGGGCATGGCTGTTCCATCTTTTTTAATTGAGTAATCAATTGAGTGTAACAGCAAATATATTTTTTGAGAGATTAGCGTTAAAAAAACACATAAAAAAGCCAAAACAGATGTTTTGGCTTTTTGTTAGCAAGTATGTATTTGTTTTTTACTATATAAACGTTAAGCGCCTGGGCCACATTCCATACAGCTATTAATAATATCTGGGCCAAATTTTAGTTTGGCGTTTAAATCACGCAGTGCGGTACGTAAGCCTTCTTCTATTACTGGGTGGTAAAATGGCATATCTAGCATTTCTGGTACGGTCATTTTATTTTGCACAGCCCATGCCAGTAAGTGGGCTATGTGCTCGGCTTGTGGGCCAATAAATTCTGCACCTAAAAATAAGCCTGTGCCTTGCTCTGCATAAACGCGCATGTGGCCTTTATTTTTTAGCATAACTCGGCTGCGGCCTTGGTTTTCAAAGCTTACTTCGCCTACTTCAAAACAACCACATTCACCTAGGCGTTCTGTAATTTGCTTGTAGCTTTCGCCAACCATTGCTATTTGTGGGTCGCTAAATACAGCAGCAATTTTAGCTCTACGAAGCCCGATACGTACATCTGGGAAACGCCCTGCATTTTGACCAGCGATAGCGCCTTGGTCCGATGCTTCATGTAGCAATGGGATCATGTTGCTGGCATCGCCTGCTATAAATATATTTGATTCTCCACATTGCATGGTATGTGGGTCGGCGTGCGGCACACCGCGATCATCAAGTTCTATGCCTGTGTTCTCTAGGCCTAATTTATCTACATTGGGTACTCGGCCTGTGGCTGCAAGTACGTAGTCAAATTGTTCTGTATGCTTAGCACCTTGTTTGTCGGTGTAAGTTAGTTGGGCTTTATCACCCACTTGCATCATGTCAGATACGTTCGAGTCGGTATCTACAAAAAATTCTTCTGCAAAAACTGTGTTTGCGTAGTCTCTTACTACTGGATCTGTAAGTGGGCCAATTGCGCCACCTACACCAAATAGTTTTACGTTTACGCCTAGTCGGCTAAGTGCTTGGCCAATTTCAAGACCTATAACGCCTGGGCCAAATACCGCGACTGATTCTGGTAGGTCGTCCCAATCAAATACATCATCGTTAATAATTAGCTTGTCGCCAAAGTTATTAAATACGCCAGGGTATGAAGGGCGAGAGCCTGTGGCAATTACAAAGCGTTTAGCGGTTATAATTGTATCGTCATTTATTTGTACACGGTTGGCATCTAAAAATTTAGCGTAACCACGAATTTTATCACCATCTGGTAGTTCATCAACGGCTTCTACTACAAATCCTGCAAAGCGATCTCGTTCACTTTTAACACGTGCCATTACTGCTTTGCCATCAATTTCTGGCTTTGAGCTGTGTACACCAAATGCAGGTGCCATTTCAATTGAGTGAGCGGCTTCGGCTGCGGCAATTAATAATTTGCTTGGCATACAACCAACACGTGCGCATGTTGTGCCGTATGGGCCTGATTCAATCATTAATACGTTTTGTGTGAACTGTTTAGCGTTACGGTATGCACTTAAACCTGCAGTGCCAGCACCTATAACAACAACATCGGTTTGCAATTCTTTCATAGCGTTTTTCCTCTAATAAATAGGGGCATGTATGCCCCTATTTTTACCTATTTACATTAGGTTTTTTTATTTACTTATTATATTAATTAAGCAAAGTAATTTTCTAAATCGTCTGAACCGCCAATGTGTTTACCACCAATAAATATTTGTGGAACAGTGTCACGGCCAGTGATTGCTTTAAGGCTTGTTAATGTTGCGCCTGCACCCATAACAACTTCTTCATATGCATAGCCTTTTTCAGTAAGAAGATCTTTTGCCTTTTTACAGAAAGGGCAACCAGGTTTAGTAAATACAGTTACTGGCTCTGGCTTAATTTGTTTTGGGTTGATGTAGTCAAGCATTGTGTCTGCATCAGATACTTCAAACGGGTCACCTGGTAAATCTGGTTCGATGAACATTTTGTCAATTACGCCATCTTTAACCAGCATAGAGTATCTCCAGCTGCGCTTACCAAAACCTAAGTCGTTCTTGTCTACTAACATGCCCATGCCGTCAGTAAATTCGCCGTTGCCATCTGGTAATAATGTAATGTTTTGCGCTTCTTGGTGCTCAGCCCATGCGTTCATTACAAAGGTATCGTTAACTGATAAACATACAATTTCGTCAACGCCGTTTTTCTTAAATACGCCAGCTAGCTCGTTGTAACGTGGTAAATGCGTTGATGAACATGTTGGGGTAAATGCACCTGGTAATGAAAATACAGCAACGGTTTTACCTTTAAAAATTTCATCTGTTGTTACTGATTTCCATTCGTCGTTTTGACGAGTTGCAAATGTAACGTTTGGGATTGTTTGGCCTTCAATATTCTTTAACATAGTTTGTTCCTCTTGATTTGTTGGAGCCATTATGGCGAATAAATAAATATAGTTCCAATCGTTTGTTTGTATTAAACTAATAGGTATAACCTATCATGCTGTGATGAATATGAACTTAAAAGATTTCGAATACGTTAAAGCAATAGCGCACTATAAGCATTTTCGCAAAGCTGCTGATGCTTGCTTTGTTAGCCAGCCTACATTGAGTGGACAAGTTAAAAAACTTGAGCAAGAGCTTGGTGTTGTGTTGTTCGATCGCTCTACTAAGCAAATAACGTTAACAGCTCAAGGTGAACGTTTATTGACACAAATAGAGATTATTTTAGAGCAAACACAAATCTTAAAAGAGCTTGCAGCGACCTCAAATGAGCCTCTACAGGGTAAAATTACTATCGGGATCATTCCGACCATTGCGCCGTATTTACTACCAGCTTTACTTACTTCAATGAAAGAAGCCTTTAAAGACAGTCAATTTGCGTTTACTGAAATGCAAACGGCAACAATTTTGGATGCGCTTGATAACGGTGAACTCGATTTTGCGATATTAGCCGACGTACCTGAACTTAAAAATTATCATACGATTAATTTGTATAAAGAAGATTTTTTAGTCGCTGTTTCTCACGATAACGCGTTATCTAAACATAAAAAAGTGGCCATAAGCGATTTACAAAATTACAGCCTATTAATGTTAAGTGATGGTCATTGCTTCAAAGATCAAGCCCAAAAGTTTTGTTTTTCGGCTGGGGTTGATGTCTCAAAGCAGTATCAGGGCAATAGCCTTGAAACGTTATTGGCGCTGGTGGCTATGGATGATGGTATTACATTTGTACCTAAACTTGCATGTACACAGCGCATAGGTATTGAATATTTGCCTATATTTCCTAATCAGCAACGCAATGTAGTGTTTGCATGTAGAAAGCATTACCCGCACTTGTCGGGTGTTGAGCAATTAGGTGAGTGGTTAACTAAGCACCCAAATTTAAAAGCTAAATTGAGTGAAAAGCTTAATTAAGCTATTTAAAGATCTTGGCTGATTATTTCTACCACATCATTAATTTGCACACCTGGTAACGGCTTGTCGTCGATGCTAATTGCAATTGCGCTTTGCTGATAAAGCTGCTCTACACGAATGGTGTTAAGTGTTGTAATAGTGTGGGGCATGGTATTACCTTGGGCATCGGTTAAGTAGTTATGATGTGCAATGCTTAGCATCTGGCCTTTTTTAAGCCCGTGCGCTTTACCTAGGTTAATCACTATTTTGCTATTTTCCATGTGCATTATTTTACCTTGAGTTGGCAAACACGCCATAGCTGCTTGAATATCGTAACTTACCGACTGATTTAGTTCGGTTATGCTTTGCCCGTAAGGTGATTGCCAAAACCTATCAGAGTTCACGTCAATAATTGTCGTTTTTTCAAATGGCCAAATTGCTTTAGTGTGATAGCTATTTTGCCAAAGTTGTTCGTATGTTGTGCCATCAAATAATACAAACTCAATGTTGTAACCTCGTTGATAAGCTTCATCTTGCCAAAATGCGTAATCGTTATTTAGTTTATCACTGGTTGATAAATCCGTTATTTGGCTAAGCAATACATATTGAGCGTTACTTCGTGATGCTATTTCTTCTAGTTGCGCATTTGAGTAGTCGTGCTGCTGCGAAAAATATTTATCTACACTAATCGCGTTATTATAATAAGCGATAGGAATAGCACTCATTTTTGATTTTTGCAGTGCGGTAAATATATTTTTGCTAATTGCTTTATTTACGTCAAATATTTGACCCATCATGGCATGCTCGCGATGCACAAGGCGGCTTTGAGTGACCGCTATAAATTTATTAAAGCTATTTTGTGGACATTGCTGTGCTTGAGCAAAAATATCTAAACGTAGGGTAATTGCAAATTTACTGCTGTGGCGGTCTTCGCTTACTAGCTCTATTTTTTGAATTTCTCCATGGCTGCTAATTTTGAGCTGATCTTGCATTAAAACGCCATCTACCAAGGTTTGCACAGAGCTTACACGTGCTCCTGAGAATACAAGAGCTTGAGTTATGGCATCTTTAATAGCCGCTGATTTAGCCGCTGCTACATCGCCATTTTGAATTTGTGCATGGCCTGTAGATTCATACCACTGTGCTTTAGTAAAAGCCGAAAACGTTAATAAAGCAGTTGCACTTAAGCCTGCAAATGCCAATGATAAAAACGACTTCATACTCTTACTCCAATTAAACTTTAGCTAGTAAGGTGTTTAGAGCAAGGACTGTACCAATGTTATTTCAGCGCATTGTTTAGCTTATAAATGGCATTAAACGTGCATAGATTGCTGTAATTAGTTTTTTAAGGGCGATGTGCTATGCGAGTAATTTCATTATTAATTACACTTGGGTGTTTAAGCTTAAGTGGCTGTAGCAGTATTTTTGATAAACATGTTGAGTACAAATACGTAGAGCCAAATAATTATCCTGTTTTAAAAGCAGTAGGCTATGCGCCTATAAGTTTGCAAAGTGGTGCTAATTTATCGCAAAAACAGTTAATGGCAATTAAAGCGTCAAAGCTTGAAGCCTACCGTGAACTTACCGAGCAGGTGTACGGGCAAAAAATTACCGCTGGCACCACGGTGGAAGGCTCAATTGCACAAGATGATTATTTACAAAGCCAAGTGCAAGGTATTATTAAAGGCGCTCAAATAATTAAAACCTACGCTGTAGATGATACCTACATTACAGAGCTTGAGCTTAATATGAAGCGCGTACACGATTTGTACATAGGCGAAGTAAAACCTCGTGAGGTTAAAAAGGTCACTTACTACTAAATTACGACCGCTATTAAAAAACTCTTACAAAATATCTCATCCTCTTATATTGAGTGCTATGCTGTTGTTAGGATTAATTTTTAAACAGACTGCGTAGTGCTCAACCGATGTATTTTATTGCTACAAGTAGTATAAATGGCGCTTAAGCCAACTCATATTCGTCCCACGTTTTTTACATGGTGCAAAGCCAATTTGCGCTACCTATTGCTGTTTTTTTTACTTTCTAGTGGTGTTTTTGCAAGCCGCCTGAGTATTCAATTTAATACGTTTATTGAGCTTATGGGGCAAAAGTATGGCCCTGCGCGAGTAGCTGTTGCCCGTAGTTGGCAAAGTATGTTGGTACAAACACAAAATAAGCCAGAGCAACAACAAATACTTATAGTAAACGACTTTTTTGCACGTAACTTACGTTATCAAACCGATATATTACTTTGGAAACAAAACGACTATTGGGCCACCCCATTAGAAACATTAGGCCGAGGCTTGGGAGATTGCGAAGACTACGCAATTGCAAAATACATTAGTTTAAGAGCATTAGGTGTGAGCGACGATAAGTTAAGGCTTATTTACGTAAAAGCAAAGCTAGCAGGTTCAAACAAAACTCAAGCACACATGGTGCTTGGTTATTTTGCTACACCTAACGCTCAACCACTTATTTTAGACAGTTTAATTACAAAGGTTTTACCTGCTGCAAAACGTGTAGATTTAAGCCCTGTTTTTAGCTTTAACAGCCAAGGTTTATGGGCTAATAATTCAACCAAAAGTGTCGCTAGCCCAACAGCAAGGCTTTCTCGCTGGCGTAAAATTTTGGAGCAGACAACCAATGAAGGAGTTATGTGGTAATGGCATCATTTTCCTTATCTAACTATTTTAAAAAGCGCAAAATTACGCTTCGACAAGAGCTTTGGATTGCATTGCTAATTGTTATTTTTGTTGGGTTTGTTAGCAGTGTTTTAATTAGCACTAATTCGGCTAAAAGTTACTTTTCTACTCAGTTGTATTTAAAAAATGTAGATAACGCAAGCTCACTTGCGTTAATGATTAGCCAGCTAGACAAAGACCCCGTAGAACTTGAGTTATTGGTATCTGCCACGTTTGATACTGGGCACTACAAACGCATTGAACTTCAAGACCCTAATGGTGAGGTAATAATTAAACGCACTTTTACAGATGAGCTTGAAGCGTCTGCGCCAAACTGGTTTAAAGCAATATATGGGCTAAATGTGCAGCCAGGGGTAGGGCAAGTAAATAATGGATGGCAACAGTTTGGTACGTTATTTATAGAAAGCCATAGTCAGTACGCAGAGCAAGCCCTATGGGAAAGTGCACTTAAGCTGTTTTTTAGCTTTTTAATAGTCGCTTTTTTTGCTTGTATAGTTAGTGCTTACTTTTTAAGTAGAATATTAAAACCACTAGATGATGTGGTTTATCAGGCAAACGCGTTTGGAGAAAAACGCTTTATTAAATCTAAGGTGCCGCGCACATTTGAGTTTGCTCGACTAGTACAGTCAATGAATCAGTTATCAACTCGTTTTAGCCGCATTATTAAAGAAGACAGTAAGCGCTTAGAAGAGCTTAGGTTTAAGTCGCAGCATGACGAATTAACCGGTTTGGCTAATCGTGAATATTTTGGCGCTACGCTTGAGGCGCATTTACAAAAGTCGAAAGATCATGCTCATGGTGCTTTATTTTTATTTAGAATTGTAAACTTAGATCAAATTAGTGAGCAAATTAGCCGGGTCGAAATGGTTAATTTTTTGCGCCGTTTTTCAGATATGCTAATTGGGTTTTTAGAGTTAAACCAAGAGCATTTTTCTGAAAACTACATTGCGCGTATCTCTCATAGTGATTTTACGGTTTTATTTAGTGATATAGACGACATAGAGCAATTAAGTGAAAGAGTTAAGGTTATGCATCAGGCTTTTATTGAAGAATATAAAAGCGTTAAGTTAGCAATTCCTCATAGCTGTACATACATACTAAAAGAGGATTCGAGGTTTGATGTATTAAAGCGTGTTGATGAGTTATTAAAATCGGGCAATACCAAGCAGGTGGCTGTTCGTGCTAAAGAAGTCGACAGTAAACAAAAAAGCGAGTTATTTGATGACGCCACAAGTTGGCAAAGTGCAATAGAGTCTGCTTTAGATAATCAAACTCTCGAAATAAACTCCCTCCCAGTAATGAGCTTTACAGGGCAGTTAATGCAAAATCAGCTAGGGCTAAGCCTAGAGCTTGGTGGGCAACTGTACCGCGCAAGTTATTACTACCAATGGGCTAACCGTTTAAAGCTATTAGCACGCTTAGATTGGGGGTTAATTAAACAGTTAGTTAGTGAATATAATGTTGAGCCGCCAAACGAGCTTATTTCAGTTGAGCTTTCGTCGCAAACTTTATTAGATGATACGGCTCTTGCTTCTATATTAACTTACTTATCGGCATTTCCTGAGTTAGCCTCAAAAATTTGCTTTGATATTCGTGAAAGTATTGCGGTTAGCGAAATCGAAATATTTAAAGACTTTTGTGAGCAAGTTAGGTGTATGGGTGCAAAAGTAGCCTTAAAACGGGTAGGACCTGAGTTTACCAAAATTAAGAAAATTCAAGAGTTTGGCTTAGAAATGATTAAAATTGATAGTGTGTATGGTCACAACATTAGCTACAGCCAAGACAATCAAACCTTTTTACGTGGTGTGTGTACTCTCGCACATTCTATTGGTATTAAGGTGGTGGCTCAGGGAGTTACTAGCCAAGATGATTTAGACACCCTTATTAATCTTGGCTTTGATGGAGTTATTAAAGAGTCGTAAAAGTTAATGCCCTTTTACGACTAACATTAATTGAATTCGGTCGCGTACTTTTAGTTTATTGAATATAGAGCTCATATGCTCTTTAATAGTGCGCTCTGTAATGTTTAATGACTCTGCGGCTTGTTTATTGGTGGCGCCTGTAACCACAATACCAACTACCTGGCGCTCTCGTTTGGTGAGCGAGTCAAGGTTGCATGAATGCGTATAGTTAAACTGAGTTTGTGATAAAGCACCAACTAGGTTTGACAGCAATTGACCTGGCAGCCAAATACCTCCTGAGCAGGCTGTTTCTAATACTTGTTCAATAATAACCTTAGCAGCTAAAGCCTCTACATAACCTCTTGCGCCAGCCTCTAGGGCTGCTCTGAGTTCGTTAATTTCAAGCTCGTTGGTCATTACTATAACGAGTAAACGCTGTTGCGAATATTTTTTAACAAGTTCGAGCCAATTAGAGGTGCCAGCTAAAATCCAAATAACATTGGATGCTGTTACTCTGTTAGGTTCTTTTGTGCATATTACACAACCCGGAAACGCTGTGTGCCAGTGTTTCGACTCAAACTCAGGTTGTGTAATAAAAATACTTTGACGCATTATTTCTCCGTTTATATAAATGCTTTAACGCTCTGTCATTGCTTGTGATGTTGCTCTGAGAACAGGTTTTAAAAGATACTCAAGTACGGTTTTTTTACCGGTAATAATGTCTACTTGAGTGGTCATCCCTGGGATAATAGTTAGTTCTTTAGAAAAGTTATTTTTGGTGGTTTTTAACTGCACCAAGTAAAACGTGTTTTCTCTATCGTCTGTTATGGTGTCTGCGCTGATGTGTAATACTTCTGCCTCTAGGCCACCGTACACAGCAAAGTCGTAGGCGCTAAATTTGATCATAGCTGGCTGCCCAGGGCGTAAAAAAGCAATGTCTTTTGGTGGAATTTTTGCCTCTACAACTAGTTGGTCATCCAGTGGTACTATTTCCATAACGTCACTGCCTGGTTGTAAAATACCGCCTACTGTATTGACTAATAAGCGTTGTACAGTGCCTTTAACTGGCGAGCGAATTTCAGTTTGAGTGACTTTATCGGCAAGGCCAGATTCCGTTTCTTTAATCGACTCTAAGCGAAGTAGTGCCTCAGATAACTCATTGTTCCAGCGGTTTATCATCGCAAGTTCAACTTCGGTAACCTTATTCTTAGCTTCATTAATTGCCGAAAGACTTCGGTTTATAACTGCTTTGGTTCGGTTTACTTCGCCAGTAATATCGACTAGTTCTCGCTCTAATCTAATAATATCGATATCAGATACGGCACCTGTACGCAGTAGTGGGCGAGTTACTTTAAGCTCTCTATTGGTTAGCCTTAATGCGTTGGTATGCTGCTGTAGCGCCGCTTTAGCTTCAATATGATCTTGTCGACGCTGTTCAAGCTGACGCTTATGTATTGCCACCTGTTGCTCAAGCTCTTGTCGATTACTTAAGTAAATAGATTGCTCATGTATAACGGCTTCAGGTACGTCTTTAGCTAAACCGTCAGGGAAAATAAGTTCTTCTTTTTTAGTTAATGCTTTCAAGCGTGCAACCTTCGCAGTAAGTGACTGCACTTTTGATTGATTTTCTCTAAAGCTAGAAATAAAACGAGTAGGGTCAATTTTAATAAGTACATCGCCTTCGTTAACTATTTGCCCTTCACGTACATTTATTTTTTCTACCATGCCGCCATCGTAGGATTGAACCAACTGTAATTTATTCGAGGGGATAACTCGCCCTTCTCCACGTGCAACCTCATCTAAATTAGCAAATCCAGCCCATACAATAAGGCTTATAAATGCAATGCAAATTAAATAAAGCAGTAACCTTGCACTGGCGGGCTCTTGCTGCATTTTTTCCCATTGGGCATCTACTACCCAGTCTTGCGTGTTTGGTGGCGAGAGCCATCCACTAAATAATTTATTGAAAACTGATGGCTTGCCTTTTTTTCTGGATTCAATAGCCCTACTTACAGATTCGAAGGAGCGTTGTTCTAGTGGTTTTTTGTCATTACTCATGATGCTTGCTCCACTGTTTTATTATTTAATGCAGCAATTACTTTTTGCTTAGGACCGTCGGCAACTACTTTGCCATTGTCTAATACAATAATACGGTCAACTAGCTCAAGTAATGATGAGCGATGTGTAACTACAATTAAGGTTTTATCTGTAGAGCATTTTTTTAGATTATTAATGATCTTGTTTTCGCTGTTGTGATCAAGCGACGACGTTGGCTCATCTAATAATAAAATTGGCGGGTCGTTAATTAATGCTCTTGCCATTCCCACAGCTTGGCGTTGGCCACCTGAAAGTTGCCTGCCTAGCTCGCCTACTTGCAAGTCGAAGCCGTCTGGATGTGAGTTTATTAAATCAAATAATTGGCTTCGCTCACACGCTTCTATAATTTGCTCATCTTTAGCATGCCAGGCACTCATGGTTAAGTTATCTTTTAAAGTACCAAAAAATAATGAAATGGTTTGAGGCACATAACCAATATTGTGACGAAGTTCTGCCGGATCTATTTGATGAATATCGTTATTGTCCATTAAAATATTACCTGAGCTTGGCTCGTATAGACCTAAAATGAGCTTTTCTAAGGTACTTTTACCTGAACCATTTCGACCTAAAATAGCGACCTTTTCGCCTGCTTTTATTTTAAAACTAACCCCGTTAAGCGCATTGTGTGATTCGTCAGAGTACTTAAAGCACACATCTTTAAATTCTATATCGCCTTTTAAAATAGGGTGACTTAACCAATGTTTACCAGTAGGGCGTTCTATCTCTTTTTCCATTATTTCGTTAAGAGATTGCATAGCAATAGCAGCATGGTGGTACTGCGCTAAAACTGCAGCAGACTGCCCAATGGGGCCCATAGCACGAGATGAGAGTAAATAGGCGGCTATTAAGCCACCTTGGGTGAGTTCGCCTTCGATAACTAAGTGAACACCAATTATCATTATGATCACACCTACACATTGTTGTATCCACGACGCAGTATTAGATATTGAGCTGGAAACTAATCGGCTTTGTGCATTTACTTGGGCAATGTATATGGTTGATTTTTCCCACGTGGATTGTGTTTTGCACTCAGAGTGAAAGCTTTTTACATCTTCTATATTTGTTAGGCTCTCTACTAAGACTGCGTTTCGCATTGAGCTTGCCTTCATTGTTTGCTCTGAAAGTGCTTCAAGTTTACGGTGCGCCGCTATAGCATAGGTAAGTAATATAAGCGCGCCTGCAATGATAGGAAGGCTCAGAGGGACGCCAATAATTGCTATAACAATCAGGTATAAAACAACAAAGGGGAGGTCTACTAAGGCTACAAGCGTAATAGAACTAAAAAAGTTTCTTACCGCTTCAAAAGATTGTATGTTACTTGCAAAAGACCCCGCTGAAGATGGGCGATTTTCAAGCTTCATGCCTAAAACTCGCTCCATGATCACCGCTGATACTTTTACGTCAATTCTGCTGGCAGCCAGCTCTACAAAATAGCCGCGTACTAACCTAAGTGCAAAGTCAGCGGTTAAGGCTATTAAAATTCCTATCGCGAGTACCCAAAGAGTTTCGGTGGCATGGTTTGGCACAACGCGGTCATACACGTTCATTACAAATAAAGGCATAGCAACAGAAAGCACGCCAAGCGCAATAGCAGATATAATCACGTCTTTGTAAAGTGATCGACACTCCTTTATTACGCCCCAAAACCATCCATCTTTTGATAGTTTTTCGAGTACTGGTGTACGTTCGTCAAATGCAAATTCGGGTTGAGCATAAATAACCATATCAACGCTTGTTAATGCCAGCTCATCAATGCTTTGCTCAATAACAGATTCAGTTAACTCTGGGTAAATAACACTCACGAGATTGTTGCTAAAATCGATTTTAGTAACAACGCATGCTTGGTTATCTTTTAATATTAAAATGGCGGGTAATAGTGCTGTATTTATTTTTTGTAGTGGCTTATTAACTACTTTTGATTTAAAACCAATACGTTTAGCCGCGCGTGCAAATCCTGAAGGAGTAAGGTTCCCGTCGCTAAGTGGTAAGCCATTTAAAAGGGCTTCTCTTGAAAAATCTTTATCATGGTGGCGACATAGCACTGCTAAGCAGTCGACTAATTTGCCACCGTGATCAAGTACATCATTTAATTCCATAAACCATCCAATGTTATGAAGAACTACAAGCGGTTGTTACTACTTAACCTAAACCCTACATAAAAGGCTTTTACTTAAGCTTTTAGATAAAGTTTAGGTTATTTACATAACGCTAATTGCCTTTGTGTTTAAACTGGTTGGTATTAACTATCAGTAATAACGGCTTCAATACGTCTGTTTTGTGCATTAGCCCTTACTGATATTTCGTTTACACGTGGTTGATCAATGCCATAACCCAATGATTTAACACGGTTAGGCTCTATACCAAATTGCTCAATTAGCATTTGTGCAACGCTAAAAGCACGTTGTTCAGATAGTTTTCGGTTGTAAGTTTTATCCCCATCTAAAGAAGCATGACCTTGAATTTCCACCATTTTATTTGGGTTTTGTTTTAAAAAATCAGCTAGCCTTTCGACTTCACGTATATACTCAGAACGAACTTCACTAGAATCAGCTGAAAAAGGGATCCCTATTTCTACAGAGTCTGTTTCTGGGCTGTATAAAGTACATCCTGACAAATCAACATTCGTTGCCGCTGGTGTACTTGGGCAAGTGTCTTGCTCGTTTGGCACACCGTCACCGTCGTCATCTAAAAACTCTCCACTCGGTGCAGTATTTGTCTCTAGCGGAATATCAAGATAGCGAGGCATTGCCGTTACACTCATATAGGCGTTATCTTGCTTGGCCTTTTTTTGTAAAAAGGCTTTACGGCTAAAGGTTGTGGCTACGTCGTAGGTTGGACAAATATTTTGTGCATCGTGAACAATAGGATCGTCGGTCAAATCTTCTATAGATGGGTATTGATCTGACATTACGTTTAGCGCGGGTAGAAGTTTCCCCATTTCTTTTAGCATTGTTAAAATAGCCGACTGCCGATCGTAAAGCGCAACTATGTATGAACGAGTTGACTGAAATGACTCATTTTCTGCATCAAGTACGTCTAGTAATGTACGTTGACCTATATCAAATTGGTCTTTGTAAGCTATTTTTACTTTAGTTGAAGATGCTCTGTGCTGATCTAGTGCGGGTAGTTTCTGCTCAAGTATAGTCACATTATGGTATGCAATTTGTAAGCTTTGGCGAATATCAATACACGCTTGATCTCGTTGGTATTTAGCAATGTTTATATCTTGATAGGCTTGCTCAAGATTAGCGCTATCAAGCCCACCATTATATAAGTTGTAGCTTATATCTATGCCTACACGGGCTTCTGTTCTGGTTTCGTTTTGCCCAAGCTCATCTCTATCTTGGCTGCCATAACGGGCAGATAAATCTACATTAGGATGAAACGCGGCTTTTTGCGCTTCGGCATTCGCTTTTTGCGCCTCTATATTATACAAAGACGCATAAAAGGTAGGGCTGTTTTTATACGCTATGCTAAGCGCTTGATTGACTGAAATAGGGATATTATCTTCATTCAGATCTGCTTGTTTAATCTCTTGTAACGGAAGCTCTCCTACAACTCGTAAATAACGTGCACTTACGTCATGTAAATTTGCGTACTCTGTAAGTACATTCGATTGCGCAAGCGATAAACGTCCGCTAATTTGCTCTAAATCGGCCGCCCGTGCTACGCCTGCGCTTACACTTTGTTCTATTTGTTGGTATACCGATTCATGCTCTTGTAGGTTAGCTTCAGCAAGCTGAACTAGCTCTTTAAATTTTTGTACATCAAGTAATGCTATTGAGGCTTCAAGCGCTGTTTGCTCTGTTTGCGTTATAAGCTCAAAATAGCGAATAAGCTGAATACGCTTAAAGCGGTCAACGGTATTAGATGTTCTAAACCCATCGTAAAGCATTTGAGTAACACTTAGCTCTGCTGTATTTCGATTGTATTCTTCTTCAACTCCATAATTTCTTCTCTCGTAGCCTGCGCTGGCAGATACGTCAACACTGGGTAAATAACCAGAACGTGCAGCATCGACTCCATAAATAGAGGATTTAAATGCATGCCACGCTTCTTGGACTTCAGGATTATTCTCTATGGCTTTACTAGAAACATAGGTTAGGGGCATAGCTGATTCGCTTGTAGCTTGCGCGTAACTAGACAGAGCGGCCGATGCTACGGCTAACCCAATTAAAATATTTCCATGATGCTTTTTAAAAGTGTTTTTTGTAATCATTTCTTCCTCTTAGATCCTGTTAAGACCGAAAATACTCCCTTCAATATTTAGTAAAGGAATATCAATTTTGCAAATAATCATTTTGGGTAGCATAAAATAAGTTTTCTACCACTTTTTTGTTGATTATTTTGTTTTGGAATTTATTTGCAAAACCTGTACTTGAGTCCAGTACCTAGATTGATTTTGTGTTCTACCTTTAAGTTATTAGAACGTAATTTAAAAAGTTTGAGGGTACCCAAATGGAAGCAAATCAATTATTAGTAACCGATATTCAGGGCTCTGCGGGTGTAGTTTTAGAAGATGGCTCAATTAAGGCTTTAAACGTAGGTGATTTCATTAATGTGGGAGATTTAGTAGTTACGGCTGTTAAGTCTTCACTACAAATTGATGTACAAGGTGAAACACTTTCTATTCCTGCAAATCAAAAGGTAAAAATAACTCCAGACTTATTAGCAAAAGAAGCCAGAGACTCAAGCGAAACAACTATTTTTGATGAAAGCTTAGATGAGGCCATTGCAAGTTTAGACTTAGGCACTGATCAAGATTCTACAACCTCGGCTAATTCGGATGTAACTGACTTTTTAGATGCCCTAGAGGGTGATGGTGATATTTTAGATAACCTAGAAGCAACAGCCGCTGGTGGCGGTGGCGCTGCTGGTTCTGGCGGTGGTAGCTCGTTTGTGCAGCTTACCCGTATATCTGAAAATGTTGATCCGAACAGTGTGGCGTTTGACTCATCACTTGATCAAAGTACTGCTGAGGCATTTAACTTACGTGACACATCAGACGGGGTAGTACCAGATGATAGCACCGCGTCTATATCGCTAAACGAGTTGGGTATAACCAACTCATCTCAACCTACTATTAGCGGTACTAGTGAAAACCTTATCGGTGAAACTGTTAATATAACGGTGACGGATGAAGATGGTAACTCGCAAGTGGTCACTGCAGTTATTGGTCCAGATGGCACATTTGAAATTACGCTTCCAAACCCAATAGCTGATGGCCCAGTTGATGTTGTTGTTGAGGCAGTAGACCCTGATGGTAATGCGTTTAACGATGCTATTTCTATTGAAATTGATACCACAGCACCTGTTATTAATATTGACCCAGTTGCGGACTCTGCTTCGCAAACGGTTACGGTAACAGGCTCTGTTGCGGGTTTAAATACCGGTGATAATGTATCTGTAACGCTTACAGATAGCACAGGTACACAGCAAACTGTTATTACACAAGTTGATGCGCAAGGTAATTGGAGTATTACAACCACGTCGCCGTTAGCAGAGGGCGAGTTTAGCGTTAATGCTGTAGCAGTAGATGCCGCTGGTAACCAAGCGATAGATCAAGCTATTGCAAATGTTGACCTAACAGCACCTGAAATTAGTGTAACGGTTGCAGGAGAGACGAATAATGCAACACCTCCTCTAACCGGTACAACCAGTGGTGTACCAGAAGGCACAGAGGTAACAATAACGGTTACTAATAGCGTAGGAGATGTACAGCTGTTAACTGCCGTTACCGCTGAAGACGGAAGCTGGTCGGTGGATGTTGGAACTGCATTACCTGAGGGCGATTTTACAGTAGATGCGCAAGTAAGTGATAGTGTAGGGAATCAGGCTCTAGCAAGTGATGCTGGTATTATAGATTTGACCGCACCTATTGTTGAAATTAATGCCATTGCAGATACACAAGATACAACGCCTGTAATTACAGGTTCTGCTCAAGATGTGCCAGCAGGCTCAGTGATTACGGTTGTTATCACTGATATTAATGGTCAAACCCAAACGCTTTTAACACAAACTAATGATGACGGTAGTTGGTCTGTCAGTGTATCGACTCCTTTAGCGCAAGGTGAGTTTGATGTAAACGCAACGGTTACAGACAATGCGGGTAACCAAGCGCAAGCTATTGAACAAGGTTTAGTTGACTTAACAAGCCCTGAAATCACCGTTACAGCAATTGCTGATACTAACGATGCTACTCCAACTTTTGTTGGGCGTGTTGACGGTGCGCCAGAGGGCTCAGTAATCACTGTTTTAGTAACAGACAGTGACGGTAATTTACAAACATTGACCACGACACTTGAAGCCGATGGCACATGGAGTGTTGAATCACCAAGCGCAATTCCTGGCGGCGACTTTAATGTTACTGCTACGGTTAGCGATCCTGCTGGAAACGAAGCATCAGCACAAACAAGTGGTGAAGTGACCTTTGCGCCTATTTCAATTCAAATTAACTCGATTGCAGATACAAACGATACCACGCCATTTTTAAGTGGTAATACTGGCAACGTACCTGCAGGGGCCACCATTACACTAACCATTACAGCAAGTGATGGCAGCACATTTACTCTATTAGCGGTAACTCAAGACGATGGCTCGTGGACTGCGCAAGTTACGCAGCCGCTACCAGAAGGTGATTTTACCGTTGTTGCTGCGGTAATTGACGACTCAGGTAATGAAGCGCAAGCAAGTACAGTAGGTAATGTAGATTTAACAGTAAGTATTAACTTTATAATAGATACAAACGATACCACACCAACAATTAGTGGCTCTACACAAGATGTAGATGCCGGGGCGGTAGTTACCGTTACTTTTACAGGCAGCGATGGCGCAACAGAAACCGTACAAGTAACAACTAATGCAGACGGTAGTTGGTCAATAGAAGCCACTGATGAGCTGGTGGAAGGTCAGTTTACTGTGGTTGCAACGGTTACTGACGCGGCAGGTAATACCGCTTCTGCAAGTGAAGTTGGCGAAATAGATTTAACAGATCCTGCAATTACTATAAACCCTATTGAGGATACAAACGACACTACACCAAGCGTTACCGGTAGTGTAGTGGATGTACCACAAGGTACAGAAATAACGCTGGTAATTACCGATAGTAACGGTAATCAACAAACAATTACCGCGGTGACTAATGCTGATGGAAGCTATAGCGCCGATATTGTAAACGAGCTTAGTGAAGGTGATTTTACAGTAACTGCAAGTGTGAGTGATGAAGCGGGTAATAGCAGTACTGCAACTGTTACGGGCACCGTTGATTTAACACCGCCTAGCGTTACCATAGATACTTTAGGCGATGGCAACGATACAACGCCTGCTATTTCAGGTTCAACCCAAGGGTTATCTGCTGGCAGTGTAGTGACGGTTATTGTTACCGATAGTGCAGGTGCTGAACAACAGTTTGTAACTGCAATAAATGGCGATGGCACATGGAATATTGATGTGCCACAAGCGCTGGCTGAAGGTGAGTTTACTGTTGTAGCAAATGTGAGTGATAGCGCGGGGAATACAGCACAAGATTCTCAAGCAGGCAATATTGACCTTACGGCTCCAACAATCAGTGTAAATCCATTTACAGATTCTAACGACACGACCCCTAGCTTTAGTGGCACAACAAGCGAAGTTGAGCCTGGTAGTTTGATCACCGTATTAGTGACAGATTCAAATGGCGATTCACAAACATTAACTGCAGTTGTTGCACAAGATGGCTCTTGGCAAGTAGGCGCAACGGATGAAATTGCTGAAGGTGAGTTTACTATTACAGCCACGGCAACTGACTCAGCAGGTAATGAAGCATCGGCTTCAACTACAGGCATTATTGATACTGCCGCGCCAACGGTTACTGTTGATCCTTTAGGCGATACTAACGATACAACGCCTACAATTTCAGGCACCGCAACAGGTGAGCCAGAAGGCACCGTTGTTACCATTACAGTTACTGATGAAGCTGGTAACCCACAAATCATCACTACTGAAGTGCAAGCCGATGGCACCTTTAGTGTGGATGTACCGAATGAATTAAGCGAAGGTGCATTTACGGTTGAAGTATCGGTTACCGATACTGCGGGGAATGAAACCACTGCAACCACAACCGGCGAAGTGGACACGGCTGCGCCATCAGTAATAATCGACCCAGTTGGCGATACTAACGATACCACACCTACAATTTCAGGCAGTGCAACGGGTGAGCCAGAAGGCACAGTTGTTACCATTACTGTGACTGATGAAGCGGGTAATCCACAGATAATTACTACCGAAGTGCAAGCCGATGGCACCTTTAGTGTGGATGTACCTAACGAATTAAGCGAAGGTGAATTCACCGTTGAAGTATCGGTTACCGATACTGCGGGCAATGAAACGACTTCAACGACCACGGGTGAAGTGGATACTGCTGCGCCATCAGTAATAATTGATTCTGTTGGCGATACTAACGATACCACACCTACAATTTCAGGCACCGCGACGGGTGAGCCAGAAGGCACCGTTGTTACCATTACAGTTACTGATGAAGCGGGTAACCCACAAACTATTACCACTGAAGTGCAAGCCGATGGCACCTTTAGTGTGGATGTACCGAATGAATTAAGCGAAGGTGAATTCACCGTTGAAGTATCGGTTACCGATACTGCGGGCAATGAAACCAACGCAACCACAACCGGCGAAGTGGACACAGCTGCGCCATCAGTAATAATCGACCCAGTTGGCGATACTAACGATACCACACCTACAATTTCAGGCAGTGCAACGGGTGAGCCAGAAGGCACCGTTGTTACCATTACTGTGACTGATGAAGCGGGTAATCCACAGATAATTACTACCGAAGTGCAAGCTGATGGCACCTTTAGTGTGGATGTACCGAATGAATTAAGCGAAGGTGAATTCACCGTTGAAGTATCGGTTACCGATACTGCGGGCAATGAAACGACTTCAACGACCACGGGTGAAGTGGATACTGCTGCGCCATCAGTAATAATTGATTCTGTTGGCGATACTAACGATACCACACCTACAATTTCAGGCAGTGCAACGGGTGAGCCAGAAGGCACCGTTGTTACCATTACTGTGACTGATGAAGCGGGTAACCCACAAATCATCACTACTGAAGTGCAAGCCGATGGCACCTTTAGTGTGGATGTACCGAATGAATTAAGCGAAGGTGAATTCACCGTTGAAGTATCGGTTACCGATACTGCGGGCAATGAAACCACTGCAACCACAACCGGTGAATTGGATACGGCTGCGCCATCAGTAATAATCGACCCTGTTGGCGATACTAACGATACTACGCCTACAATTTCAGGCACGGCGGCAGGTGAGCCAGAAGGTACACTAGTTACGATTACCGTCAATGATGAAGCAGGTAACCCACAAATCATCACTACTGAAGTGCAAGCCGATGGCACCTTTAGTGTGGATGTACCGAATGAATTAAGCGAAGGTGAATTTACGGTCGAGGTATCGGTTACCGATACTGCGGGGAATGAAACCACTGCAACCACAACCGGCGAAGTTGATACCACAGCGCCAATAGTGACTATTAACGCGCTAGGTGATACAAGTGATACAACACCTACCATTTCAGGTACGGTTAGCGGTGAGCCTGCTGGTTCAACTATTACTTTAACTGTGACTGATGCTAATGGTGCTGTTCAAACTATTACGGCACAAGTAATTGCAGATGGAAGTTGGACTGTTGAAGTGCCTGTGGCTTTAGCTGAAGGGAGCTACTCTGTAGATGCAAGTATTAGTGATAGCGCTGGTAATGAAGGCACTGCAAATGCTTCAGGTACAATTGATACAAGCGCGTTGACTATTACCATTAATGTTATTGGTGAAACTAACGACCAAACACCTCAAATAAATGGTGATACTTTTAATGCACAAGCCGGCTCGTCGGTTGAAGTTCAGATCACTGACTCTGCGGGGGCAGTAATCACTTTAACTACAACTGTTGATGAAAACGGGCTATGGAGTGTGACTCCGCCTGCCAATTTGGCTGAGGGCACAATTTTAATTAGTGCAACAGTAACAGACCTAGGTGGTGGAACTGCAAATGCAGAGCTTGATGCTGTAATTGATATTACGCCTCCAACCATACAAGTAAATGAACTAGAAACAAGTAATGATACAACACCGGTTATTTCTGGTAACACAACAGGCGTCGTATCAGGCACAGTTATAAATTTAACAGTTACTGACTCTCAAGGCGTTGTCCGCTCATTTAGCGCAACAACAGATGCCGAAGGTAATTGGAGTGTAGAGCTTTCTCAAGGGCTGGCCTCGGGAGATTACTCTGTAGAAGCTGAAGTGTCTGATGCTGCAGGAAATAGCGCTTCAACTACGGCTACCGGTAACATAGATACATCAGGACCGAGCTTAACCGTTGACTTTGAAGCTGTAACCAACGACTCAACGCCTACTATTTCAGGTACTAGTGATGCAGACGTTGGTACCAGTATCACGGTTGTTATTACAGATGAAAATGGGGTAGAACAAACACTTACCACCACAGTAGATGCAAATGGTAATTGGGAAGTAACGCCTCAAACAGATTTAAATGAAGGTGATAACACCATAGAAGTAAGTGTGTCTGATGAAGCCGGTAATACAACAACAGTTACAGATACAATTACGTTAGACACACAAGCACCCACATTAACCATTCAAACCGTGGGCGATGTAAACGACCTAACACCGACATTACAAGGTACCAGTAACGAAATTGGCGGCACGGTCACACTCACCGTCACCGACAGCGACGGCGCTGTACAAACCATTACCACGACCGTGGGCAGTGATGGCCACTGGGACATTGAGATCCCCAGTGCGCTCGCACAAGGTGACTTTACTGTAAGCGCCAGTATTACCGATGCCGCAGGCAATGAGAGTACAGCAAATAGCAGCGGTAATGTAGATACTATCACCCCGATTGTGAGCGTGGATGCACTGGGCCTTGGCAATGACAGCACGCCAGTGATCAGCGGTACCTCAACAGAGCCAGAAGGCACGGTTGTAAACATTGTCATCACCGACAGTAATGGCGATGAAACACCCATTACCGCCACCGTCGATGCCAACGGCAACTGGCAAGCAACCAGCCCTGAATTACCAGAAGGCAGCTACAGTGTGCAAGCCAGCATTACCGATGCGGCAGGCAATACCGGAGGCGCCGTGCAAGCAGGCACCATTGATAGCCTCGCGCCAACTCTTGTGCTTGATACTGTGGGCGCGACCAACGACAGCACCCCGACAATCAGCGGAAGCACCAATGCGCCAGCGGGCACAGTGATAAACATCAGCGTCAGCGATGGCACCACAACCGAAACCTTCACCGCCACGGTACAAGCCGATGGCAGCTGGTCAGCGGATGTACCAAATGCACTGGTTGATGGTGAGCTGACCATTGAAGCCAGTGTGAGCGACAACGCCGGTAACACTACTACGGTTAGTGAAACCGCCACGCTGAACACCACCGCGCCAAGCATTAGCATTAACACTTTGGTTGATACCAACGACACCACGCCAACCATTAATGGAACAAGTGATGCAGCAGATGGCACCACCATTAGCCTAACGTTTGTAGACAGTTCAGGCGCTGAAACCACCACAACCACCACCGTAACCGGTGGCGTGTGGAGCGTTGATGCGCCGAGTGAATTAGCTGAAGGTGAATACACAGTGACCGCCGAGGTAGACGATGGTCTGGGTAATATCGGCAGCGCCACAGAAACCGGTATTATTGACACCACTATGCCAGCGATTGAAGTGAATGAGCTAGTTGTTACCAATGATACAACCCCAACGATCACCGGCACCGCGAATGCACCGCAAGGCAGCACCGTAACCGTTGAAATCACCGATAGTAATAATGTGACCCATACGGTTACAACGACCCTAGGAGCTAATGGTACGTGGAGTGTGGCTGCCTCACAAGTAGTTGCTGAAGGCAGTTATACCGTAAGTGCAAGCGTAAGCGATGCAGCGGGTAACACAGCGACCGCTACAGGCGCAGGGGAGGTTGATACTATTGCGCCAACGCTTGATTTAACTAGCCCAGGTTCAAGTAATGATGTTACACCGACCCTAAGCGGCACCAGCGATGCGGTTGAAGGCACCGTGATCACCTTTACGGTTATCGATGATTTAGGGGCCCAGCAAACCTTTACCACCACCGTGGATGCGAGCGGCAACTTCTCAGTGGAAGTACCGACGGCACTTGCAGAAGGACCGTACAGCATTGAGGCCAGCATTAGCGATGATGCAGGTAACAGCACTGATATCACCGGCAGCGGTAACATCGATACCACCGCGCCAAGTGTGAGTGTGGATGCACCAGCGCTCACCAACGACAGCTCGCCAACAGTTACGGGCACCAGTGATGCACCAAACAGCACCGTTACGATAACCTTTACCGATGCGGCCAATGCCGTACAAACTATTGATGTACAAACCGATGCGAATGGTAATTGGAGTGCCACCCCAGCGACTGATTTAGCCGAAGGTAACTACAGTGTCAGTGCTAGCATCACGGATGCAGCGGGTAACACGGGCACAGGGACAGACAGCGGTGAAGTGGATGTAACTCCACCGGCTCTTGCCTTTACGCCAACCTTCGAGCTTGGTTTATTGGTTACCCTCAGTGGTACGTCTGACCTGCCAGCAGGCAGTGAAATCACCATCACCGAGCAACTTATTGGCGGGGGAGTCGGTGTAACTTACACCACCACAACCGATGCCAACGGTAATTGGTCTTTGGTGGGGCTTGATGTATCACTACTGGATGTAGGCTCTGTGATTGCCACAGCCACAGATGCAGCAGGGAACACACGCACAATCAGCTCAGATGACTTTGATAACACACCGCCTACGCTTACTGTTGAGGTGGATGCACAAAGCAATAGCAACACGCCTATAATCAGCGGCACAAGTGACGCAGGCGAAGGCGCACAAGTGACGATTGTGGTGACCGACAGTGACGGTAACCCACAAACCATTACCGCCCTTGTTGATGCCAACGGCGAGTGGAGCGCCACACCAGCGACACCACTCAGTGAAGGTGAAAGCACGATTGAAGTGAGCGTACGCGATAGTGTAGGCAACGAAACCACCGTGAGTGAAACCACGACTATCGACACGCAAGCGCCAACGCTTACGATACAAAATGTAGGCGATATAAACGACTTAACCCCGACATTACAAGGCACCAGTAACGAAATTGGCGGCACGGTAACACTCAGAGTGACCGACAGTGATGGCGCTGTGCAAACCATTACCACGACTGTTGGCAGTGATGGGCATTGGGACATTGAAATCCCCAGTGCACTCGCACAAGGTGACTTTACTGTAACGGCCAGTATTACTGATGCCGCAGGCAATGACACCACTGCAAACAGCAGCGGTAATGTAGATACCATCACCCCAGTTGTGAGCGTGGATGCACTGGGACTTGGTAACGACAGCACGCCAGTGATCAGCGGTACCTCAACAGAGCCTGAAGGCACGGTTGTAAACATTGTTATTACCGACAGTAATGGCGATGAAACACCCATTACCGCCACGGTTGATGCCAACGGCAACTGGCAAGCAACCAGCCCAGAATTACCTGAGGGCAGCTACAGTGTGCAAGCCAGTATTACGGATGCGGCAGGCAATACCGGAGGCGCCGTGCAAGCGGGCACCATTGATAGCCTCGCGCCAACTCTTGTGCTTGATACTGTGGGTGCGACCAACGACAGCACCCCGACAATCAGCGGAAGCACCAATGCGCCAGCGGGCACAGTGATAAACATCAGCGTAAGCGATGGCACCACAACCGAAACCTTCACCGCCACAGTACAAGCCGATGGCAGCTGGTCAGCGGATGTGCCGAACGCCTTAAGCGATGGTGAGCTCACCATTGAAGCAAGCGTAAGCGATAACGCCGGTAACACCACCACATTAAGCGAAACCGCGACACTGAATACCACCGCGCCAAGCATTAGCATTAATGCCTTGGTGGATACCAACGACACCACGCCAACCATCAATGGGACAAGTGATGCAGCCGATGGCACCACCATTAGCCTAACGTTTGAAGACAGTGCAGGGAATATTACGACTGTTGATACGACCGTAACGGGTGGTGTATGGAGTGTTGATGCCCCAACGGATTTAGCTGAAGGCGAGTACACGGTTACCGCAGAAGTAGACGATGGCCTAGGGAATATTGGCAGTGCGAGCGAAACCGGTGAGATTGATTTAACCGCACCAAGCCTTGCTATTACCGACAACGGTGTGGGGAATGACACAACACCGACTATCTCGGGCACAAGCGATGCGCCACAAGGCAGTGAAGTCACAATTATAGTGACAGACAGTGCCGGTGCAGCGCAAACCATTACCGCCACAGTGGGCGCAAGTGGCACGTGGTCAGTTCCTGTTACAACAGCCCTTGCTGAAGGTAACTTTACAGTAAGTGCAAGCGTGAGCGATGCCGCGGGTAACGCCGCGACTGCCACAGGCGCAGGGGAAGTGGACACCATTGCGCCAACGCTTGATTTAACCAGCCCAGGTTCAAGTAACGATGTTACACCGACCCTAAGCGGCAGCAGTGATGCGGTTGAAGGCACCGTGATCACCTTTACGGTTATCGATGATTTAGGGGCAGAGCAAACCTTTACCACCACCGTGGATGCGAGCGGCAACTTCTCAGTGGAAGTACCGACGGCACTTGCAGAAGGGCCTTACAGCATTGAGGCCAGCATTAGCGATGATGCAGGTAACAGCACTGATATCACCGGCAGCGGTAACATCGATACGACCGCGCCAAGTGTGAGTGTGGATGCACCAGCGCTCACCAACGACAGCACGCCAACGGTTACGGGCACCAGTGATGCACCAAACAGCACCGTTACGATAACCTTTACGGATGCGGCCAACGCAGTTCAAACCATTGATGTACAAACCGATGCCAGCGGTAACTGGAGTGCCACCCCAGCGACAGACTTAGCAGAAGGGAACTACAGTGTTAGCGCCAGCATCACCGATGCAGCGGGCAACACCGGCACAGGCAGTGATACGGGCGAAGTAGATGTGACGCCACCGACCTTAGAGATCATTCCTTCGTTCTTGCTGGGGAATTTGGTTTCTCTTTCAGGGGATTCTGATTTACCTGAAGGGTCTGTAATTACCATTACTGAGTATTTAGTTGACGGCTTGGTAGGCGCGACTTACACAGCTACAACAAATGCTGATGGCACATGGGGGCTTGCAAATATAACAGTACCTCTACTTAACCTTGCCTATGTTACAGCTAGTGCAAGTGATGCCGCTGGTAACGTTGTTACTGTTAACTCGCTTGATTTTGATAACGAAGCACCTGCGCTCACTGTGACTGTTGATGCCTTATCGAACGATGCTACGCCTATAGTTTCTGGTGTCACTGATATGGAAGCGGGTACAGAGATAAAACTTACCGTTGTAGATAGTGCAGGGCAGAGTCAAGAGTTTACGGCTATTGCTCAAGCAAATGGCGGTTGGTCTGTTGAAGTACCAACCGAACTTTCGCAAGGTCAGTACACTGTAACTGCGGAGGTAAGAGACGACGTTGGTAATTTAACTACTGAGCAAGCACAAGGTGAAATAGACAGTATTGCACCAACCCTTAGTGTTAATCCTATTGATACTACAGTAGATACGACGCCAATTATTTCAGGCACCAGTGATGCAATTGGTGCTGATGTAATTATTAGTATTGATGGACAAACGTTCTTTGCTGTAGTTGGTGCAGAGGGGAACTGGCAAGTAGAAGTACCTACGGCACTTACTGATGGGAGCTATACAGCGCAAATAAATGTTGCCGATGAAGCTAATAACATCACTAACACAACAATAGATCTAACTATTGATACTCAAGTTCCAGTTGTAGTACTAGCTGATATCACAGTATTTAATACAGATACCCCAGTTATAAGCGGCACATCAACAGAGCCTACTGGCACAAATGTAGATATTGTTATTACAGATAGTAATGGTGATACCCACACGCTATTAGCAACGGTTGATGCAAGTGGAAACTGGCAAGCTACGGCACCAAGTTTACCTGATGGTAATTACGATGTTGTAGTAAGTATTACTGATGATGCTGGCAATACAGGCTCTGATTCTGCGTCAAGTTTTGTTGATACCCAAGCGCCTAATATTACTATTGATGCCCTAGGTACAATTAATAACAGTACGCCTACTATTTCAGGTACATCTAATGAGGTTGAAGGTACTACAATCACCGTCACAATTACTGATGGTGATAGCGTTGATACATATACAACAACTGTTGCTGCCAACGGAGGATGGAGCTTTGATGTAACGACCCCATTAACTGATGGACAAGTGACAGTTTCAGCAAGTATTACTGATACGGCAGGAAACACTTCATCAGCAGAGGCGACTGCAACGCTTAATACTAATGCGCCTACTATTAATATAAACACCATTGTTGATACGAACGATCAAACCCCAACACTTTCGGGTACAAGCAGTGCGGCTGATGGCACTGAAATTACAGTAGTTATAACGGATATTAATAATGTTTCACACACAGTTACTACTAATGTGCTAAGCGGTGCTTGGAGTGTAGATGCGACAGATATACTTCCTGAGGGAGAGTTTACTGTTACTGCAAGTGTTACTGAAGATGGCTTAACAAGTAACGCTACGAGTAGTGGTGTTATCGATTTAACAGCACCAGCACTAAGTATCAATACGCTTATTACAGCAAACGATACAACCCCTACCATTTCGGGCACAACAACGGCACCGCAAGGCGCAATAGTTGTTATTTTAATTACTGATAGCTTAGGGGCTGAGCAAACAGTTAATGCCACAGTGGGAGCCAATGGCACTTGGTCAGTTGCTGCACCTATTGCGCTTAGTGAAGGGGTATTTAGTGTAAATGCATCAACAACAGATACCGCAGGCAACCCTGTAAGTACGATCGCAACAGGTACGCTTGATATAACAGCACCAATAGTAACTATTAACGATATTGTTGGAAGTAGCGATTTAACCCCAAGTGTTTCAGGTACTGTTACTGGAGCAACAGTAGGCGATAGCGTTGTTGTCGTATTTATTGATGCACAAGGTAACGAGCACTCTGTAAACACAACAGTGCAAGCCGGTGGTACATGGACAGTAGAGGCCAGTAATAGCCTTTCACAAGGAGATTATTCTGTTGAGGTGTTTATTACCGATAATGCAGGAAATACCGGTGATTCACTTGTAAGCGCGACCATAGATAGCATTGCACCAGAGATTAGTATTGATCAAAGCTCACTGGTACTAACACAAGACAACACACCTCTGATTTCGGGCACATCAAACGAGGCCAACACTAATGTGATTGTTACCTTTACTGATTCTGCAGGAGCTTCTCATCAAATGACCGTTCAAACCGATGCTAATGGAGACTGGCAAGCGGCTGCTGATAATATTTTGGCTGACGGTGTTTACAGTGTAAGTGCAACTATTAGCGATGTTGCAGGCAATACTTCTACAGATAGTAAAACAGGTGGTGAGGTTGATACAGTAGGACCAGAACTAACAATTGTGCCTTCGTTCTTATTAGGTCAGTTGATTTCTTTATCTGGTACATCCGATTTGGGCGAAGGTAAAACCGTTACGGTTACTCTAGAGCTTGCAGGTGACTTACTTGATTTAACATACGATGTAACCACAGATGCAAATGGTGATTGGGAGTTAGTGGGTTTAGCAGTGAACGTAGTAGGATTATCGGTTGTTGAAGCTTCTGCAACTGACGATGCTGGTAATACAACCACTATAACTACGGCTGATGTAGATGCCTCAACCCCATTACTAAATGCGGTGGTTGACTTTGTTACTGGTGAGGGGGACTTACCAATAATTAGTGGGTCAACAGACCAAGCACCTGGTACTGAAGTATTAGTTGAAGTGATTGATAGCGATAACGTAGTACAAGAACTCGTTGCAATAGTACAAGCCGATCAATCATGGGCTGTACAAGTGCCTCAGTCTCTTGCTGAAGGCTTATTTAGTGTAACCGTTAATGTGCTTAGTGAGGTTGGTATTACTGCAACACAATTAATCACAGATGTTGTAGATACCATATCGCCAACATTAGTCTTAGATGTTATTGGGTCAACATCTGATTCATCGCCAATAATTCAAGGTGCCAGTGATTTAATTAATGGTGTAGTAGAAATACAATTAGATGGCGGGACTGTACTAACGACTACTGTCGATGCTCTAGGGTTGTTCACACTACAACTAGATGCATTATCTGAAGGCCAGCACGTTGCTAATGTTAGTATTACAGATGAGTCGGGCAATGTAGTAACGCAAACGCTCGAGTTTGTAGTTGATACGCTAGTGCCTGTGGTAGACATTTTACCATTGAGCATTAGCAACACTGATATATTAACAATTTCAGGTTCATCAGAAGAAGCACCAGGTACAGATATTGACGTAACAGTGGTTGATAGTAACGGCAACGCAACAGTATTTGATGCCCTTGTTGGTAGCGATGGCACGTGGTCTTTAGTAACTACTAGCCTACCCGATGGTGTATATAGCGTATTTGCAGGCATTACTGATGCTGCAGGCAACGTAGGCCAGTCTGTTACTGAGCAAGTGACCATTGATACTATACCGCCAGCGCTAGGAATAGATGCCTTTGGTGTACTTAACACGCTAACGCCAACTATTACAGGCACCAGTGACGAAGAGGCTGGTAGCTTAATTACGGTTAATATTACAGACTCTACAAGTACGCTTTATGAAGTTACCACAACGGTATTAGGCGATGGAACATGGCTTATTGTTACTCCGGCTCTAGCTGAAGGTGATTTAACCGTTGAGGCTATTAGTATTGATGATGCAGGAAATATAGCAACAGTGACACAAACGGGCACTGTTAGCACTACTTTACCGGGCCTATTAATCAACCCAATAATAGACACAAGCGATACAACCCCTACTATTAATGGTACTACCGATGTATTAAATGGTGATGTAGAAGTTGTAATAACCGATAGTAGTGGTACAGCAACTACTTACAACACACAGGCTATTGCGGGAGTGTGGGCGTTAACACCTAGCGTTCCATTAGCTGAAGGTGCCTTTACAGTGGATGCAACTGTAGAAAACTCAGGGCTTACCAGTACTACAAGTCTAGGTGGTATTGTTGATTTAACACCGCCAACAATTGAAGTTGACCAGTTAGCAGTTACTAACAATCCACTACCTACGATTACAGGTACAAGTGATGCACCAGCAGGTACAACGCTGAGTGTGATTATTACTGATGCTAATAACGACTCACAAACTATTACTGCCCAAGTTGCAGGAAATGGCATATGGACAGTAACAGCGACTACAGCACTGAGTGAAGGTAGCTTTAGTGCAACAGCATCAATAAGCGACGCTGCAGGTAACTCTTCAAGCGATACAATGATATCAAGCACAGACTACACTGCACCAACTGTAGTCATAGATCCAATTGTGGTAGGTCAAGATACTACGCCTACTGTTACAGGGTCAGTAACTGGAAGCTTTGCGGGGGCTTCAGTTATGGTGATGTTTACTGACGCACTAGGTGAAACACACAATGTTTCGACAACAGTAAACACAGACGGGTCGTGGAGTGTTACAGCTTCGCAGCCTCTTAGTGAAGGGAACTACAGCGTTGATGTAAGCGTACTTGATAATGCAGGTAATATTGGCGAGCAATCAATAAGCAGCATAGTTGATTCAGGCATAGTAATTAACTCTGGTTTAGAATTAACAGCCGATAGCACACCTAAGCTCACCGGTACCGCAGGAGCAAATGAAGATATTACCGTAAGCTTCATAGATGAAAGCGGTACTGTTGTAACCAAGGATACAACAGCGGGTGAGACAGGTGTATGGAGCGTATCACCAGACAACGCTTTACTCGATGGAACATACACTGTAACGGCTACCGCTACTGATGAATCTGGAAATGTTACTTCAAGTGGAAGCTTATCTGGATTGGTTGTTGATACTACGCCAATAAGTTTTCAGGTCAGTTACTATCATGGATTGCTAGGCTTAGGCCTGACGGCTTTTGGTACCGTAGAAGAGGGGAGTAGTGTATACGTAGTGGGGAATAACTTGCTTGGTCTTGATGTGCTAAATATTAACCTTAATGTATTAGAAAGTTCTACAGAGGTTCAATCGGATGCGAATGGTGAGTGGAGTCACTTATTGTCTGTACTCGATTTAGGTTCTTGGAGCGACTATCGTTTTATCACCATTGATGAAGCCGGTAACTACTTAGTTAAAGATTTATACAATAATGTTATTGACCAAGGATATAACTCCGAGTTAGTTTCAGATGAAAATAATTTGAGTACAGCTGAAAGTACATTCGGATTAGGGGATAGTATTGCAGAATCATTTAGCGAAGATTCAGCTTTAGGCGATACAACCCCGAATGAAGTTTCAAGCAACAACGTATTAAGCACTGAATCGATTGATTTAGGTAACTTGAGTAGCCTATCAACACCTGAGCAAACGGTGCAAATGAGTTCGGCGGAGCCGCTTAATATTGATGATGTGCTCATTAACGAAGATGCAGAGCAGCTTATAGCGCTAAATACACTGGTTGAAGACGAAGGCTCTGCGATTGCTTATAGCCCAGCACAAAGCGGAGGAAGTATTGATGAAGCAGCGCCAGCGGTTGATGTACAAAATCAGTCAGAGGAGATGATTAAGCACTTAATCGAAAATGGTAATAACCAAACAGACATTTAAATAAATTGCCCATCTCAGTTTAGTATTGAGATGGGCTATAAAATGTACTTAATCTAATGTTTGATAAAGCGATTTATTTATACCAACTCCATTAAATATGTGTTCTAAATTTCACGCCGAAAAACAATTCAGTTCAAGGCGTAAATTGATGTAAGTGGTTGTTCCCTTTACGAAATTTACAACAAAGAAATGGGTTGTTTTAGCAAGTAAAATAGAACAGCTATTTATTGGCGTTGGTATTATAGGTTCAAAGTGATTGTAAGTATGTTAGTACGGAAGGTAGCAAGTTCAGATTGGTTTATTATTCAAAGCGCAGCTTACTAAGCTATCTATATTTAAAAGGCCCTTATTGAAAATATTCAATAAGGGCCTTTTAGCAAAATATGGCTATAAATAAAGTATGGTTAGGCTTTTAAGTTACGGACTAACTTGTTATCAGTATTCACTACGCTACCGCCTTGATCGTAAGTCATGCTGGTTGGTGCGCCAATTAAAATCTCTTTAAGTTGTTTAACACTTAAATGAGCTTGGCGAGCTGCATGTGAATTAACTTTATTTTGCTTTTGGCATTGTGCTAATTGTGATTTGACTTGGTCAACAAGCTCATTCACTTCAGGAGAATTCTCATCATTAGCGACAAAAAGTTTGTTTAACTCTTTATCGAGCTTAGTTAGCTTGGTTAAAAAAGGCATTTTTTGTTGGGCAAGCTCTTTTAAACCTTCACCTCTTCGAGATGCTATAACTGTAAGCTCTTCGTTTAACAGCGCGTGTAATGAGTCTAAGCAATCTACTTGCTCATTTAATTTTACGCAAATTAAACCGTTATGATTAGCCATAAACGTTAAACTCAAAATCTGCTAACTTTTTTGTTAGCTTTTCAGCATCAATTTGGTATTTACCTTCGGTAATTGCTTTTTTAAGTTCAGCTACTTTTTCACTGTCAAAACCAGGCGACTGTTGCGCTTTATCTTGCAATGTTTTTAATTGTTGTGCCTGTGGCGTCAAGCTTACAGAATCACTCGCAGCTTTTGGAGATTGCGACTGTGCAGCTTGTGTATTTGCATTATCTTTTTTTAAATCAACTTGTTGTTGCTTTGCGTTTGTAAGCGCATTCGTTTGTTGATTACTACCATTAACTTGACTGACCATAATAATAAACCTGTATATTACCCAACTAATGCCTAGTTATCGGCATATACGTAGGATACTTTAGTATAAATCTAAATTAAATGTTTACTTGAACAGACTCTACACCATCTACTCGAGCATTTAAAATTTTACCTGATTTTTTGTTTTTAATCTGAACCTGTTCGCCTAAAGTACCATCTTCAAGGGCTATGCCCGTGGTTTTAATTCTAAGGCCTCTGAGGTTTGCGTAAATATTAACAGAATCTCCCTTACATACCATGCAAATTTGATTAAGTAGTACTGGCATACCACTTCTAATGTTCCGTTTACTTCTGCTACCAATCAACATATCAGGGTTATCTAAGTATTGGACTCTCACAAAGTGCGAAGGCTTCATTTGTATACTTAAATGTGACTTAGTAATTACTTCACCACGAGCTAGGTTTGCATTCGCAACTACTACTGGGGCCATTTCGACAACTCTTACATGTACGTATTGCGCCCACGCTTGCTCATCTTGGCACTTAGCCTGAATAGTGACCTGCCTATTAAAAGGAGGCTCACTAGCAGACGTTAGCTCAAGGGGGGATTTACAGATGCGATCAGGTATGCGGCTATCAAGTGGTAGGGCACTTAATTGAGTTTTATCACTATCATTTGTGTTTATTTGATTAGCTACGTAACTAACGGCTATCTCTTGTAATAAATCTTTGCTAAACACTTTTGCATGCAAAGGTGTTGCTAAGCAGAGGCTGGCAACAAAATAAAAAACACTGTATCTTCTGACTTTTTTTAACAAACTCATAATGTTTCGACTATGCTTATGGTTTCAAACAGGGTATAAATATTTTGCGTCAAAACTTAGACGCTCCCGCGATGTTATGTAGCTTTATAATTAGAAAGCAATTATCGTTCCGCATTATTTGTTTTCTTTAGGAGATTTGAATGGCAGGCATTTTAGACTCAGTAAACCAACGCACACAGTTGGTTGGGCAGAACCGCCTAGAATTACTTTTATTTAAGCTCAGAGGGCGTCAGCGTTTTGGTATTAACGTATTTAAAGTAAGAGAGGTACTACAATGTCCGCCTCTTACTAGTATGCCTAAATCGAATGCGTACATTCGTGGTGTAGCGCATATTCGTGGCCAAACTATTTCAGTTATAGATTTATCGATGGCTGTAGGCGGGCGTCCAATAGAAAACATTAAAGACAGTTTTATTATCATTGCTGAATATAACCGTTCTGTTCAAGGGTTTTTAGTGGGTGGTGTAGAGCGAATAGTAAATATGAATTGGGAAAAAATAATGCCGCCTCCATCAGGAGCTGGGCGATATTCATATTTAACCGCTGTGACCGAAATCGAAAATGAATTAGTAGAAATTCTTGATGTAGAAAAAATTCTTAACGAAATTTGCCCAGTAAATACAGAAGTGAGCGCTGAAGTAGCTGCCGGTGGTGATATCCAAAAAGATTTAGGCGAGCGTATCGTATTTATTGCTGATGACTCTGCCGTTGCTCGTAACCAAGTAAAGCGTGCTCTTGAACCACTAGGTGTACAAACTGAGCTTGCTAAAAATGGTAAAGAAGCACTAATCAGACTTAAAGAAATAGCCGAGCTTGATTGTAAAAACGATATTACAGAAAGAGTAGGTTTATTAATATCAGATGTTGAAATGCCTGAAATGGACGGCTATACATTAACTGCAGAAATAAAAGCAGATCCAAAATTAGCGCCATTGCACGTTATTTTACACACATCTTTAAGTGGTGTATTTAACCAAGCAATGATCGAAAAAGTAGGCGCAGATGATTTTATTGCTAAATTTAACCCTGATGAATTAGCTACAGCGGTTAAAAAATGGGTTCATAGTGACGAATAATTATAGGTGTTATTAATTTGAATAATAAAGATTTGCAGCAAAGTGAATACGATCAGTTCCGTTCGTTTTTAGAGCAGCAATGTGGCATTGTTTTAGGTGAAAACAAGCAGTATTTAGTTAAAAGCCGACTTGCTCCATTAATGGCTCGATTTAATGTGGAATCTTTATCGCAACTAGTCAGTAAAACACTTGGGCCACATGAGCGGCAATTAAGAGCCGCAGTTGTTGATGCAATGACCACAAACGAAACGTTATGGTTTAGAGATCAATACCCATTTGAGCTTTTACAAAATAGATTATTCCCTGAATTTAAAGATCTAAGGAGGCCATTGAAAATTTGGTCTGCGGCAAGTTCATCAGGGCAAGAGCCATACTCTATTGCTATGTCTGTTGCGGAGTTTCAGGCAAAGCAGCCTGGAGTACTGCGCATGGGAGCGCAAATTACCGGTACTGATATATCTAATACCATGCTCGATATGTGTAAAAATGCAGAGTACGATTCACTTGCGTTAGCAAGAGGTTTGTCTGCAGAGCGTCGTAAAAAGTTCTTCAAAGATAGTGGTAATGGTATGGCTCAAGTTAACGATTCGGTAAAAAAACAAGTTAACTTTAGGCACTTAAACCTACTTGATTCTTATGCACTTATGGGTAAGTTTGATATTATTTTTTGTCGAAATGTACTTATTTATTTTGCACCAGAAGTAAAAGCAAAAATTATTAGTCAATTTGCTCAAGCCTTAAATCCTAAAGGGTATCTATTTTTAGGTGCTTCGGAATCGATGACTGGCTTAAGTAATGAATTTGATATGGTACGGTGCAACCCTGGTATCATTTACCAAAAGAAATAATTAAGTTAATTCCTTCCTTTTTAACGACGCTATTTGCGTCGTTTTTCATTTAAAAACATAGCTCTATAAAAATAACATAACTTCTAAGATTAATGGCTTATTTTTTGCTTTAACTATAGGTAAGTCAATTTTTTGGAGAAAGGTTATGGCTATCAGTTTTGATAAAGCTTTGGGTGTGCATCCGCAAGCCATGTTGATCCGTTCACAGCGAGCAGAGTTACTTGCCACTAATATAGCGAACGCTGATACGCCTGGCTATAAAGCAAAAGATATCGATTTTGCCTCAGCATTAAAAGCGGCAAGGTCAACCCAACAAAGCGGCAATTCAATGGTTACAACAGATGCAAATCACATTGCCGGTGGTACTAGAAGTGTAGGTGGTTCTGAATTATTTCGTATGCCAAATCAAACAGATACAGGTGATGGTAACTCGGTTGATATACAGGTGGAACGAAACTTGTATACACAGAATGCGATGGAGTATCAGGCCAGCTTGCAATTTTTAAGCGGCAGATTTAAAGGTCTGAACAAAGCCCTCGGTAGTCAAGGATAAAAATTATGAGTTTATATAATGTATTTGATATTTCAGCTAGTGGTATGAGCGCACAAAATGTTCGCCTAAATACTACCGCAAGTAATATCTCTAATGCTAATACGATTAGTTCATCTCAAGACCAAACTTACCGAGCGCGCCAGCCTGTATTTGCAGCAGAACTGACTAAAGCGTCAGCATCGGCTAGTAATCCTCAGGGCTCCGCTGTTGGTGTTAAAGTTTTGGGAATTGTTGAAAGTGACAAGCCATTACAGATTGAATATAACCCAAATCACCCGAGCGCGGATGAAAACGGCTATATCTATAAACCCAACGTTAATGTTGTTGAGGAGATGGCAAATATGATCTCAGCCTCTCGCTCTTATCAAACAAACGTGCAAGTTGCAGATGCAGCTAAGCAAATGTTAAGCAAAACGCTGTTACTTGGGCAGCGATAACCGAGGGTAGGTTATGAGTAACGATATTAGTACCAGTTCATCCTATTTAGACTCTATTACTTGGCAAGACACCCAAGTAGCAACAGCTGATGAGGAAAGTGACGCGTTAACGCAAGAAGACTTTTTCTCTTTGTTAACTCAGCAATTATCGTATCAAGATCCCAGTAACCCTGCGGATAATGATCAAATGATTGCACAAATGACTAATTTTACGATGGCGCAAGGCATTACTGATTTAAACACAAACTTTGAATCTTTAGCTTCATCAATGACTTCTAACTCTGCTTTGCAAGCTTCAACACTTGTAGGTAAGCAGGCGCTATTAGAATCTAACAGTTTAGATTTAAACGAAACAGGTGATGCTAAAGGGTCTGCAGTTGCAGAAGCCGCGGTTGATAATTTAAAAATTAAGGTAACTGATGCGTCAGGTCAATTAGTGAAAACAATTGATATGGGCTCTCAGCCTGCTGGAGCGGTTCGTTTTACTTGGGATGGTACCAACGAAGACGGTGAGCGCTTACCTGAAGGTGAATACACTGTATCAGCTGAAGGAAGTACCGACGGTGAATTTTCAAGCTTACCAATAGCGACATTTAAGAACATTGAAAGCGTTAATATAAATGGCTCAAGCGGCATTATTATTAACACTAAAGAAGGCGCGGTTAGACTGACAGATGTTGCAGAAATCGCATAATAAAATTTAGTATTTTTTGCCTGCCAGCAGGCCACATATTTAAAGGTTAGAGGTGAATTATGAGCTTCAATATTGCATTAACCGGCCTTGCTGCCGCACAAAAAGATTTAGACGTAACAGCAAATAATATTGCAAACGTTAATACAACGGGCTTTAAAGAGTCACGTGCTGAGTTTGCTGATGTATATGCATCATCAGTATTTAGTGCAGGTAAAACTAAAAATGGTGATGGTGTACAAACCACTATGGTTGCACAACAGTTTCATCAGGGGTCGTTACAGTTTACTAATAACTCATTAGACTTAGCGATTACGGGTGAAGGTTATTTTGCAATGACTGATGATATTTCATCGCAAGATTTAACATACACACGTGCGGGTGCATTTAAGCTTAACCAAGATAATTTTATGGTAGATGCTAAAGGTAATTATTTACAAGCCTTTCCAGTTGATTCATCAACAGGTGATACTACCTCTGTGAGTTTAAGTACAACTAACCCAGTACAAATTCCGGATTCGTCGGGTTCTCCTCGAGCAACAGAAAATGTATATCTATCTTTTAACTTGGATGCAACTGCAGATCCAACGGGTATAGATTTTGACCCTACATCAAATGGTACGTACAACTCTTCAACATCAACAACTGTATATGATTCATTAGGTGAGCCACATATTTTACAATACTTCTTTGTTAAAGAAGAAGATGCGGCTTCTGGTGGCACAGACAACAGCTGGGAAGTATATGCCACTCTTGATGGTAAAGTAGTTGATGGTACAACGGGCGCAGAACAAACTACAACGCCATATACACCTATCACTACACTAGGTTTCGACTCAAGCGGTTTGCCGTCTACAACAGACGGTGTAGCTAACACGAACTTAACAACGTTTGACGAAATAAACCTACCAGCAGGTGCAGGCACTGGGCTATCTACCATGCTTGATAACGGTGCAACATTTCCTAGCACAGGTATTGAGCTGAACTGGCGTGATGAAAATAACACAGCTGGTCGTATTCCTACTCAGTACTCGAGTGGTTTTGAAGTAAAAGCACTTGATCAAGATGGCTCAACAGTAGGTCGTTTAGCCGGGATCGATATTGGCACCGATGGTAAACTTGTTGCTTCATACAGTAATGGCGATTCAACTTACCTAGGTCAAGTTGCTATGGTTCGCTTCCCTAATTCACAAGGTTTATCGCAAGTAGGCGATACAAGTTGGAAGCAAAGTATTGACTCTGGAGAGCCTGTTGCAGGTGAAGCAGGATCAGGTACTTTTGGTAGTATTAACTCCTCTGCACTTGAGCAATCAAATACAAATTTGACAAACGAACTTGTAGATTTGATTACAGCCCAACGAAATTATCAGGCCAACTCACGTGCGCTTGAAGTTAACTCAACCATTCAGCAAAGCATTTTGCAGATTCGATAAGTTAAATTTAATTCAAATAGGCTGCATTTTTGCAGCCTTTTTTATGATCTCCTGTATAAAACCTTCCTGTTTATTGCGTCAATTTTAATCTGGCATCTATTTTGCATTTATCAACTCAGAGATTTTTATGTGAGTCGATACTATGGACAAAATGGTCTACATTGCCGCCTCTGGCGCTAAGCAAAGCCTGCAGGGGCTTGCGCTCAAAGCCAATAATTTGGCGAATGCAAATACAACTGGCTTTAAAGCTGACTTTGCTCAGGCGCGCTCTATGCAAGCGTTTGGCGAAGGTTTGCCGACACGTGTATTTTCAATGCAAGAGCGCCCAGGCTCAAACATGGTATCGGGTGGCATAATACAAACCGGACGCGATTTAGATATTGCGATGAGCGATAACGCTTGGCTTGCAGTACAGGATGCATCGGGCAACGAAGCTTACACAAAAGTAGGTACGCTTAATATCACAGCGCAAGGCATGTTAGTAACAAGTCATGGTCGTCAAGTAATTGGCGAGGGTGGCCCTGTTATTTTACCTGTACCGGTCGAAAAAATTGGTTTTAGTGAAGATGGTGCCATTCAAGTACGCCCGCAGGGTGCACCGGCTAACTTCTTAGAAGAAGTGGACACGCTAAGAGTTGTAGAAGCTAACAGCTCGCAACTTGAAAAAGGTAACGATGGCTTATTTAGGCCTGTAGCAGGGCAAGCTGTTGACACCTCTGCAAATGTAAAAGTATTAAGTGGTTCGCTTGAAATGTCTAATGTGAACCCTGTTCACGAAATGGTCGACATGATAAGTCACCAGCGTCAATTTGAATTACAAGTAAAACTAATGAAAACAGCTGAAGAAATTGACGAACGTCAAGATCAGCTCATGCGCATAGTTTAACTTTAAAATGAGGGCATAATTATGAATCCAGCATTGTGGATCAGTAAAACAGGGCTAGACGCTCAACAAACCGATATATCGGTTATTTCAAATAACTTAGCGAATGCCAGCACCGTAGGTTACAAAAAAAGCCGCGCTATATTTGAAGATTTACTCTATCAAAATATTAATCAGCCGGGTGGTCGTTCATCGCAAGATACCGAAATGCCGTCAGGTTTAATGTTAGGTGCGGGTGCTAAGGTGGTTGCCAACCAAAAAGAGTTTACTCAAGGTAATATGTTAACTACCGAGAACTCTTTAGATTGGATGATTTCTGGCGAAGGTTTTTTTGAAGTACTTCAGCCAGATGGCAATATTGCCTACTCACGCAATGGCCAATTTACAACTGATGGCGATGGACGAATTGTAACCTCTGGAGCTGGCTACGTAATTCAGCCCGAAATGAATGTACCAGATGACGCACAATCAATAACCGTTTCACAAGATGGCGAAGTGTCGGTACGTGTTGCAGGTCAAGCTGATAACGTGGTTATTGGGCAGTTAACAATTAGTGACTTTATTAATCCATCAGGCCTTGAACCAATTGGGCAAAACCTTTACACCGAGACTGCTGTTAGTGGTGCACCGGTACAAGGTAACCCGGGAGTTGAAGGACTTGGAAGTATTATTCAAGGTTCACTTGAAACATCAAATGTAAATGTAACCGAAGAGCTGGTAAACCTAATTGAAACGCAGCGTATTTACGAGATGAACTCCAAGGTTATCTCGGCCGTTGACGAAATGATGAGTTACATTAATCAACAGCTTTAAAGAGTAAGGGGACTTTTATGCGTAAAATTTTATTTATTTCAGCAGGTGCTTTATTTTTAAGTGGCTGTATGTCTACGCAAAATAGTGAAGTAGTACAAGACGATCCGTACTATGCACCTATGTACCCAGAGCCCGTTGTAGAGCCCCTGGTAGCAACTGGGTCTTTATTTAATACTCATACTTCTAACGATTTATATTCAGACAAAAAAGCACTACGTACTGGCGATATAATTACGGTTAAACTTGAAGAGTCTACCCAAGCTACTAAAGCCGCTAAAACAGAAACAGATAAAGAAACTGACGCAAGCCTCGATCCTGTTATCGGCTTAGGTGGTTTACCTGTAAATATTGGTGGCGACAGTATTCAGTTTGGTATTGGCAGCGATTCATCGTTTACGGGTGATTCTAAATCAAATCAATCAAACAGTTTAGTAGGCGATATTTCGGTAAATGTTATGCGTGTTTTACCAAATGGTAATTTAGTTATTCGCGGCGAAAAATGGCTAACCTTAAATACCGGTGAAGAATTTATTAGGCTCGAAGGCTTAGTTCGCCCGCAAGATGTAAGTGCTGATAACACAGTAGAGTCAAACCGCATTGCAAATGCTCGTATTCAGTACTCGGGTAAAGGTCAAACACAAGAATCGCAAAGTCCAGGTTGGCTTACACGCTTCTTTAGCAGTTCGCTGTTTCCATTTTAGAGGGTAGCAACATGAAGAGCCTAAAAGCTTTATGTTTAGTCGTTTTACTAAGCTTGCAGTTTACTGCGAGCGCCGAGCGCATTAAAGACGTGTCTATGGTCGAAGGCGTAAGGTCTAACCAATTAGTTGGTTATGGTTTAGTTGTTGGCCTACCTGGCACTGGAGAGCAAAACTCATATACGCAACAAAGCTTCAGAGGCATGCTAAATAGTTTTGGTATTACGCTTCCTTCTACGCAAAGTCCTAAAATTAAAAATGTAGCTGCAGTAGCTGTTCATGCTGAGTTACCCGCTTTTAGAAAACCAGGGCAAACAATTGACATCACTGTCTCGTCTATTGGTAGTGCAGGGAGTTTACGTGGTGGTACGTTGCTGCAAACCTTTTTAAAAGGGGTAGATGGCAACGTGTACGCAATTGCACAAGGTAGCTTAATTGTCGGTGGTTTAGGCGCCCAAGGGCTTGATGGCAGTAAAGTTGTTATTAATACACCTACAGTTGGCAGAGTGCCAAATGGTGCTACTGTAGAGCGCGCCGTAGAAAGCCCGTTTATGCAAGGTGATTACATTACTTTTAATTTAAATCGCCCAGACTTCACAACTGCTAAACGCTTAGAAAAAACGATTAACGATTTAGTGGGCCCTAATAGTGCACAAGCACTGGATGCTGCTTCTATAAGAGTTTTAGCGCCACGGGATGCCTCGCAGCGTGTGTCTTACTTATCTACGCTTGAAAACCTTGAGTTTAAACCCGCTGATACAGCAGCAAAAATTATTGTTAATTCGCGAACAGGTACCATTGTTATTGGTAAAAACGTAAAGCTTCAGCCAGCGGCAATTACGCATGGTGGCTTAACTGTAACAATTGCAGAGCAACAAAATGTCTCTCAACCAAATCCGCTAGCAAACGGCGATACTGTTGTCACGCAGCAAAGCATTATTGATGTAAACCAAGATGATTCTCGTGCGTTTGTTTTTAACCCGGGCGTTAGTCTTGACGATTTAGTGCGTGCAATAAACGAAGTAGGTGCAGCGCCTGGCGATTTAATGGCTATTTTAGAAGCCCTAAAAGAAGCGGGTGCCATTAACGGTCAGCTTGTTGTTATTTAATTAGTTGCAGGTTGTTACTCCTTCCAAACAAAGCTTAAGTATACAAAAGGGACTTAAGCTTTTTATTGTTTCCCCTTCTTTGGCTCAATTTTTGCATTTGTTAAAGCATTATTCATTTTTGTGTCAAAAAGCTGATGGAAACAAATCACCTCGATAAGCAAAACTTTTTTGATTTAAGTAATTTAAATACATTACGTCAAGACGCTTTAAACAGCGGTGATGCATCAACTGATGCCTCAAAAGCTGCGCTTAAAAAAGCGGCTGCACAATTTGAAGCTATTTTTACGCAAATGCTGCTAAAAGGAATGCGCAAAGCAAATGAAGCTTTCGAAGACGAAGACAGTCCTTTTAATTCAAGTGGTGTAAAGTTTTTTGAAGAAATGCACGATCAGCAGCTTTCCTCTGAGCTTTCATCAAACGGCTCTCTAGGTTTAGCTGATTTAATAGTGCAGCAGCTTTCGCCAGAAGCAGATAACTTTATGCCCGGTTCAGTGTTAAGAACAACAAATGACTTTTTTAGTGACAAGCGTGCTGGGTCAACACTTGCGCATGAAAAAAACGAGCAACAAGCAGCTGCTATTGATAGTACTCAAGCCAATATTAATGAGCCTAAAGCGAGTAGCACTAATTTTGAAACAGCAGAGCAGTTTGTAAGTTCAGTGTGGGAACACGCTAAAACTGCAGCACAAAAAATTGGCTTAAACCCAGCTGTAATGGTGGCTCAGGCCGCCCTTGAAACGGGGTGGGGTAAGCATATCATTAGTAAAAGTGATGGTGGCAGCTCAAATAACTTATTTAATATTAAGTCAGATAAAAGCTGGGAAGGCGACAAAGCAAGTAAAGTAACACTTGAGTTTGAGCAAGGTACAGCTGTTAAAAAACAAGCAAGCTTTAGAGCCTACGATTCTATTAAAGATAGCGTAAACGACTTTGTTGATTTTTTAACGCAAAACCCACGTTACGAAGAAGCACTACAAAATACCGCAAAGCCAAATGAATTTTTAGATTCACTACAAAAAGCAGGCTACGCAACCGATCCTAATTACGCGAGTAAAATTAAAAAAGTGCTAAATAGCAGTGAGCTTAAAAATATTGCAACAAGCGCGTTTGCCCAAGGAGTGAAGTAATATGTCGTTTAGTTTATTAAATATTGCCAGTGCTGGGGTACGTTCAAGCTCTGAGCTTTTGCAAACGACCAGTAAAAATATCACCAATGTAAATACTGAGGGCTACGTACGTGAGCGAACTGAATTTACCACTATGGTTGATAATCAAGTAGGGCGGGGCGAAACATATAGGCTTTTGAACGAGTTTGCCCAATCGCAATTAAATCGCGATACCTCTAATAAATCATTTTTTGATCAGTTTGTTACTGAGGCAAACCGTGTAGATACCATTTTTTCTGAAGAATCTAATAATTTATCAACTGGTATCAATTCGCTTTTCAACAACGTGCAAGAGGCATTAAACCAGCCTTCTTCATCTGTTGCTCGCTCATTGGTAATGACTGATGCGCAAAGCCTAGTTGATCAAATGGATAGACTTTCAGGCATAGTGCTTGAGCAGCAAAGCATAGTGAACGAACAACTCGAGATTTTTTCTGACGAGGCAAATTCATTAATTCAAAATATTAATACGTTAAACCAAGAGATAGCGGTAGTAAACGGAACAAATAACGCATCAGACGCAAGCTCTATTTACAATCAACGAGATTTAGCAATTCGTGAGCTATCAGAATTAGTTGATATAGAAACTCTTGATGGCCCAAATGGCGAAAAGCTTGTATTTATGGGCACTGGCGAGTCTTTAGTTATGGAGAACGGTACTTTTAACTTGTTTTCACTGTCGGGCGACCCTGATCCTAATTTTAAAGAACTCACACTTGACGTAAATGGCGGCAAAGCTGTGCCGCTAGAAATAGATTCAAGTAAATTAAAGGGCAAAATTGGCGGCTTACTCGCATTTAGAGATGACATCTTAGTGCCAGCACAAAACCAAATAGGCCAAATGGGGTTGGCAATTGCCGATGCGTTTAACGAACAAAATAAATTGGGTATGGATGCTAATGGCGAGTTAGGCGGTGATATATTTAATATACCTACTGTCGGTGCTTATGCGTATAAAGATAATAGCGGTGGTGTTACGAATATGACAGCCACAGTAGAACCCGGTAAAGGCAGTGAATTACCGGCTAGTGACTTTATTATTACCTACACCGCCAATGCTGATGAAGTAAGTATTCAACCTATTGACAATAAAGGTGAACCAGTAGGTAGCGCCTCTTTAGCTACTATACCAGCATCAGGTGTTATTAACTCTGATGACATTACAAGTGGAGAGTCATTTGGTTTACAAATTAACGTTTCAGGGAGTGGTGTTGAAGGCGATCAGTTTCAAATAAAATTAAACTCAGAAGCCGCTACCAGCATTACACTTGCTACCAGTCGCGGTGAAGACCTAGCGCTTGCTTCACCAATTCGTACAGCAAATAGTATCGACAATACAAGTACAGCAACTATTTCAGCAGGAGAGGTAACAAGTGTTACCTCTGGTGGTTTTACTTCGGCGCCAGGCTTAACAAACGGTGAAATAACCCTTGTTAAAGCTGCAGGTACCAATGATTATTTAATTAGCGACGGTAATGGCACTAATGTACCAATAACCATAGTACCACCAGCTGAAGGTGTTTTAGCACAAGCAGGCGCACCTTATGATAGCTACGGCTTTGACTTTGACATTGAAGGCACGCCAGCCACTGGGGACACGTTTACACTTGAATTTAATGAAGGCGGCTTTGATGATAACCGTAATGGTTTAAAACTAGCTGATTTACAAAATGGCGAATTAGTGCGTAAAAATGTAGTAACTACGGCCACGGCCGATAATCACGACACATTTAATCAAGCTTACTCAGGTTTAGTGAGCGATATTGGCGTAGTAACCGGCCAAGCAATTACCAGTGCAAGTGCATTTGATGCGCTAGCAGAGCAATCAGAGGCGTGGTATGAGTCGCTCTCGGGTGTAAACCTAGATGAAGAGGCCGCTAATTTACTGCGTTTTCAGCAATCATATTCAGCATCAGCGCAAGTACTGGCTGCAGCTCAAGAAATTTTTGACACCTTATTAAGTGCGGCGAGGTAATTATGCGTTTATCAAATAACTTAATGTACCAAAACAACATAAATAAAATACTCGACAACCAACAAAGTGTTGCTAATGCACAAGAGCAAGTAACGACAGGGGAGAAGTATTTAACCACCTCAGAAGCGCCTGCTGCTGTTTCGCAAGGGATGCTGTATTCAAATAAAATACAAACTAATGAGCAATACACTAAAAATATTGACCAATTAAATGGCCGCCTAGAAACTGAAGAGACCATCTTACAAAGTGTAAATACTAATATTCAACAAGCACAAGAGCTGACTATTCAAGCAGGTAATGGTGCTTATACACAAGATGATTTAGAGTCTATTGCCGCCGAATTGAGCGAAATACAAAAAACACTCGTCAATTTAATGAATACTCGCTCAGAAGACGGTAAGTTTATTTTTTCAGGCTACCAAGACAGTACCCAACCTTACCAATTTGACTCTACTACGGGTGAATATACTTATAACGGAGATCAAGGCCAGCATGTAATTACCATTGCTGAAGGCGTAAGTATTAAATCTAGCGATAACGGTTTTGATACGTTCGAGAAAACTGATGCACGCTTGAATGTTGCGTCAAATGCAGCCACAGTTTCGGGTTCTATTACAGCGGCAAGTGTTTATGTTGATGGCCAAACTGAGTTTGATAGCTTCCATCAAGCAAATTACAACGCAGACCCAACAGCCTCAGCGACTGCAAATACATATAGTGTACTTGTAAGCCCGGGTGCTACGGCTGACGATCCCCAAACTTACGAAATATACAGAGATGGTGCTCCACTAACACCAACAGTAACGGGTGAAGTTACTGATGAGCCTATCGACTTTGCAGGTATGAAAATTGAATTTGAAGGCACAGCACCAGGCCAACTCGATTTTAGCCTTGAAAAGCCAGGTAAAGAAAATGTACTTAATACCTTGCAATCGCTTATTACAGGTTTAAATGACGGCACACTTGAAGGTGATGACTTTCAGCAAGTTTTAGCCGATGGTTTAGTGCAATTACAAAACGCCAGCGAGCAAGTTGTTTTTACGCAAGCAAGTTTAGGTGGGCGTATGAATGCACTTGAAAGAGTTAGCGAGTCTAACCTTGCACAAGATATTCAAAACAAAAGTAATCTCTCTGACTTAGTTGAAGTAGACATGGCAGAAGCCATTAGTGAGCTCACTAAACAAGAAACTGCACTACAAGCATCACAAGCCACGTTTGGCCGTTTAACTAACCTTTCTTTATTTGATTACTTATAAACTGATTATAAGCAGAAATACCTTGCCGCTTTAGTTAATACAAAGCGGCAAAAACCTCCCTCAAAATAGCGGCAATAAATTGTCGTCACTCCCGCTAAATAGATAACTTATTATTAACGTTTGATATTTTTATTGAAAACACTTTAAAAACATGTGGTTATATTCATTTAAAAGTTGGCACAGTAAATGCTTTTCTAATAGTAAGAAATTATCGAATAGTGGTTCCTGTTAAAACGTGTTGAACCACACTCTGTTTAAACCTAGGAGATGGTAAAATGGCATTAACAGTAAATACTAATGTGTCGTCACTAAACGCACAACGTAACCTAACAAAATCTGGCGAAGGCCTAGCAACCTCAATGGAGCGCTTGTCATCAGGTATGCGTATCAATAGCGCAAAAGATGATGCGGCAGGCCTGCAAATTTCAAACCGTTTAACATCACAAATTAATGGTTTATCAGTTGCTCAACGTAATGCCAACGATGGTATCTCAATGGCGCAAACAGCAGAGGGCGCAATGAGTGAGTCAACTAACATACTTCAGCGTATGCGTGAACTTGCTCTGCAATCGGCAAATGGTTCAAACTCAACAGAAGACCGCGAAGCGCTGCAAAAAGAAGTGTCAGCCCTTCAAGTTGAGCTAACACGTATTGCAGATACAACCTCATTTGGTGGTCAGCAATTACTTGATGGAAGTTATGGTACAAAGTCATTTCAAGTAGGTGCAAATGCTAATGAAATCATAAACCTTTCATTAAAAAGTGTAGCAGCGGAAGAAATTGGAGGTTCTTTTGCTAGTGACACTGCTGCGGGTAGCGTATTTGGTGTTACAGGTGCAGATGCTGAATTTAATAAAAGCACAGTTGATGAAACTTTAGTTTTTGCGTCAGGTATAGATTCTTCTAGTGTATTGATTGAAGCAGACTCAACGGTAACAGAGGCAGCTAGTGTAATTAATGCATCAGCATCAGGTGTTAACGCCGCAGCTGTTGCTAAAGTGGATATTGCTTTGGGTGGCTCAGTTACAGGGGTACTTACTGTTGGAGATAAAGAAATAGCTTTAGATGGCCTTGATAATGATGGTTTAGCCGCAAAATTAAAAGATTTGGGTTATGATGCAGAAGTAAGTGGCACGGTTGTACAATTAAACGCTAGTGGTGTGGATGGTATAGCAATCCAAAAAAATGCAGACGGTGTTGCTACTAATACAGTTTCGCTTACCGAAAGAGGTGGGACTATTGCAGCAGTTGGTACGGATAGTGCTGCAGCCAGTCTGACCTCAAGCTTAGAGTTTTCATCTGAGAAATCATTCACTGTAAGTGGAGGCACAGAAACGACGGGAGCCATCACGGCACAATCTACAGAGCAGTATGTTGACTCAATAGATGTATCTACTCAAGCAGGTTCACAAAGAGCGCTTTCATTAATCGATTCTGCAATTGCTGATATTGATGGACAAAGATCTGATCTTGGTGCTGTACAGAACCGTTTTAGTTTCACAATCAGCAATCTTGCTAATATTGAAGAAAATGTATCGGCCTCTAGAAGTCGTATTCAAGATACTGACTTTGCAACTGAAACAGCAGAGATGACAAAAAATCAAATATTACAGCAAGCTGGTACGTCAATCCTATCTCAAGCAAACCAAATTCCACAGGCAGCAATTAGCTTGTTGGGTGGATAGTAACAAACAAGCTAATAAAGCTTATAATAAAAAGCACGCTTTTTTAGGTGTGCTTTTTAGTTTTTGACGAAAAATAGTACGCTGTACGTGAATGAAAAACTTTTTTAGGGGGAGGTGGTTTTATTATTCTTTTTAAAATTAGGTGTTTAGGTTTATTTTATAAATTACTTTAAGAATAAATCAAAATAACGCTAAAGATAAATTTTCTCCTGCCGTTAACTTAATCAGTACAGAGCTTGAACATACAATTGTGACAGCTCTTGGTTAAATCTAAACAGAAACATTACGAAAGTAATCAGGAGTTTTATTATGATTTCAGTAAATACAAATGTATCTTCACTAAATGCTCAACGTAACTTGTCTCAATCAGGTTCAGACCTTGCAACGTCAATGGAACGCTTGTCATCGGGTATGCGTATTAACAGCGCAAAAGATGATGCGGCAGGCCTGCAAATCTCAAACCGTTTAACTTCACAAGTAAACGGATTAGCAGTAGCACAGCGTAATGCTAATGATGGTATTTCAATGGCACAAACTGCTGAGGGTGCTATGAGTGAGTCAACCAATATTTTGCAACGTATGCGTGAACTAGCGCTACAATCTGCTAATGGCTCAAATTCTAAAGAAGACCGTGACTCATTGCAAAAAGAAGTATCAGCTTTACAAACTGAATTAACACGCATAGCCGATACTACTTCATTTGGTGGCCAACAACTTCTTGATGGTGGTTTCGGCACTAAGTCATTCCAAATTGGTGCTAATGCCAACGAGGTAATTAATGTTTCATTAAAAAGTGTAGCAGCGGAAGAAATTGGAGGTTCTTTTGCTAGTGACACTGCTGCGGGTAGCGTATTTGGTGTTACAGGTGCAGATGCTGAATTTAATAAAAGCACAGTTGATGAAACTTTAGTTTTTGCGTCAGGTATAGATTCTTCTAGTGTATTGATTGAAGCAGACTCAACGGTAACAGAGGCAGCTAGTGTAATTAATGCATCAGCATCAGGTGTTAACGCCGCAGCTGTTGCTAAAGTGGATATTGCTTTGGGTGGCTCAGTTACAGGGGTACTTACTGTTGGAGATAAAGAAATAGCTTTAGATGGCCTTGATAATGATGGTTTAGCCGCAAAATTAAAAGATTTGGGTTATGATGCAGAAGTAAGTGGCACGGTTGTACAATTAAACGCTAGTGGTGTGGATGGTATAGCAATCCAAAAAAATGCAGACGGTGTTGCTACTAATACAGTTTCGCTTACCGAAAGAGGTGGGACTATTGCAGCAGTTGGTACGGATAGTGCTGCAGCCAGTCTGACCTCAAGCTTAGAGTTTTCATCTGAGAAATCATTCACTGTAAGTGGAGGCACAGAAACGACGGGAGCCATCACGGCACAATCTACAGAGCAGTATGTTGATTCAGTTGATATATCTTCTCAGGCTGGTTCTCAAAGAGCATTATCTATAATTGACTCTGCCATTGCAGAAATCGATAGTCAGAGAGCAGATCTAGGTGCTATTCAAAATCGTTTTGATTTCACGATAAGTAACTTATCTAATATCTCTGAAAATGTATCTGCTTCTCGTAGCCGTATTCAAGATACAGACTTTGCAACTGAAACAGCAGAGATGACTAAAAACCAAATCTTGCAACAAGCAGGTACGTCAATTTTATCGCAAGCGAATCAGTTACCACAAACAGCACTTAGCTTATTAGGTTAATAAGTAAAACCTTATAGCTTAATGGGTAGCTAGCTAGTACAAAAAGTCAGTATTAGTTTTAAAAAACAAGGAGGTGGCTTTAGCTACCTCCTTTTGTGGTTTAAGGGTATAAATTAAGCTATTGTTAGTCTAATAACTATACAAGTTCGGCAAAGTTAGGAGGCGTTATGAATACCATTACTTCAAACGCAGAAGTTACGATAGCATCAACACCGTTAGCTGGTGAAGATAAACAAATAGGGCAGGCTGGCTCAGTATTGACTCAGCGAGCTGTTGATGACGTAAATAAAACGGATGAACAAGGCCCACAAAATCAGTTAAACAATCAATACGCACAACAAGGAACTAAGACTAATAGTTCGCAAAACCAACAGCTTGAGCGTGAACAGCTTGAAAAAGTGGCGCAGCAATTGCAAGACTTTATGGGTGAAATGAACCGTAGCCTGCAGTTTCAAGTTGATGAAGATTCAGGGCGTGATGTAATTAAAATACTAGATAAAACCAGTGGTGATGTAATTAAGCAGTACCCCTCGGAAGAAGTGTTGAGTTTAGTGTCAAAGCTTTCTGAGTCAGCCGGTATTTTGATAGATCAAACTGTTTAGCGGCTATTGTTACTCGTATATTTAGTTAGCTTATTTTTAGGTATTTAAAGAGGTGAAGTATGTCTATTTCGTTTAATGGTTTGGGCTCTGGCTTAGCGGTATCAGACATTGTGGATGCATTAGTTAATGCTGAGCAGGCCCCTGCTGAAGCTCGTTTAAATACTACCGAAAGTAATTTAACTACTGATATATCGGCCGTTGGAGCATTAAAATCTGCTCTTGAAAAAGTACAAACATCAATGGAAGCTTTAGGCGACAGCGATAATTATCAAAAGCGTACAGCATCTGGTAATGATGATTTTATATCGATAAGTGCTGATCAAGACGCTCAACCAGGTAGCTACAATGTAAAGGTAGATGCATTAGCACAAGCGCATAAATTATCATCTCCTGCATTTGCAGTCGATGAAGCTATTGGCGCCGGTATAATTACAATAGGCTCTGGTGAAAACAGTTTTTCTACTGTTTTATCGGCAACTAATACTTTAGAAGATTTACGCGACCAAATTAATAACGGCCCTTTTACAGGCAATGACAGTAACGACTCGGTGGTGGCGACTATAGTAACCAGTGACTCAGGCCAGCATTTAGTACTTACTAGTAAAGAAACTGGTGAAGACAATGCAATTACTATTACCGTACAAGATGACGATGGTAATAATACTGACACTGGCGGGCTTTCACGGTTAGCTTACGATGTATCTGACGCAGACCCGCTAAACCATACTACCAACTTGACTGAAGTAAACGCTGCACAAAATGCCCAAATAACGATTGATGGCACATTAACGGTATCAAGCAATACGAATGAGTTTAGTAATGTAATTGATGGCGTGGATATTACCGCTAAAAAATTGCATGATGCTGATGACGATATAAGTGATATTTCAGTCACTGAAAATAATAATAATATACAAGCAGGTTTAAATAGCTTTATCGAAAGCTATAATGAGTTGCTAGAACTTAGTAACAATTTAGGCGCATCTAGTGAAGCTGGCGCAGGTGTAATGGCGGGTGATTCACTCCTTCGTGGTGTTATGTCAAAACTACGTAGTGAAATAACTGAATCAGTTGATTTAGGTGATGGTAATTCATTGTCCCTATCTCAATTAGGTGTCGAAACGGACCGCTACGGTGTTTTAACACTTAATACAGAAACACTAAATGAGCAAATAGACTCAAATGTAGATTTAGTGCAGCAGTTTTTTATTGGCACAGATGAAGACGAAGGTGGTTTTGCCCAATCGTTTGATGAGCTAATGAGCTTTTATACAGACTCAGATGGTATTATCCAAAACCGTATAGACAGTAAAACAAATCAATTAGACGATTTAGATGATCAGCGCCTCAGCCTTGCTAGCAAGATGGAGTCGTTATCTGATAGATTATACGCTCAATACAACGCCATGGACTTATTGGTAGCGAGCCTAAACTCTACTAGTAGCTATGTGCAAGCTCAGCTTGAAAATATGCCTGGTGTAGTGAGTAATAACTCTTAATACTAGTTGTGATCACAAAAAAACCGTTTAAAAAAAACGGTTTTTTTATGCCTGCTATTTACATGAGAGCAATTAAACCGATTTATATGCTGAGATTGCTTTGCCCGATTTTTTTTGCTTAATTATAGCTTTAGATGATTCATTTTTTGCAGCTATAGCCTGCTTGCTTATAGCGTTTATAACAGCTTGTATAGTCTCTAATTCTTGAGTGTTTGGTGGTGTATCACTTTCGCACCAGCTTTTAAGTTCACTATTTAAAGTATCCATAATTGGCTTGGCTTCATCTGCTTTATTGCTTTGTACTAATGCTTCAATATTATTAAGCAGCGCATGAATATGCTCTGCTTTAACTGAAAGGCTTTGACCCATAGCCTTATACCGCAGGACTGCGTTGATCTGCTGGAATACTATCCCAACCTTCTTTTATTTCTTTAATGATGCTTGAAACTTCAACAACTGCTTCAATATCATTATTTATATTCGCTTGCGTTAATTTGCGCTGGCAGTAGGCGTATAGCGCCAATAAATTATCAGAAATACTAGGATCTTGTTCTACTTCTAAGTTAAGCGCATCTTGCAGTGCACCTAATAATAAAATGCATGCTGAGAGGTTTTCGCCTTTTTTTTCTATTTCTTTGCGTTCAATAAAACCCTTAGTAGCAGCTAAGCGACCAATAATATTACTAAAAATAAGGTTTATTTGTTCATACGGCGCCATTTCTGCAATGTTACTTGCACGAACTTGACTGTATTTTTTCAGTGAGACATGTGCCATGGGAAAATCCTAAAATTTAACTACTAAAATTATGTAAAACTTATACCAAAATAAAAGCAATATTAATGCCAAGCGTTTTACATTTGTATAGTTATCGGCATTGTTACTTTCAACTTAAGTAAATAATAGCTTATATATTTTGTATATTGGGTAATTTGTACTTTAAAATTTTTAGTTAGCTTTTATATAAGGTTTTTATAAATTGATACTTAATGATTAATTCTTAAGTATGATTGATTTTACTAGTCCGTCTGTTTTTTGGCGTTTATGTCAAAAAACTGCCGCTATCGCTTGCATCCACGCTTAACTGGCTTACAATTTAACTAATTAAATAAATTAGTGAAAGTACGGCTCGCTAACTATGATCTTGATTTTAGATAATAATAACAATCGCTCAATAGGATTAAACGCATCACTTACCTTTATAGGTGAGGCTGTACAATTGCTAGATGAATCTAGCTTTGAGCAAATATGCAGTAAGTATCAGCAGCAAGAATGCATAGTCATTTTAGGTGCATTGCAAAGCTTAGATCACGAAAGCTTAATTAAACGCTACCCAATACTCCCTTTTTTATTAATTGGTGAAACACTTAAGCCACTACTAAGTATTGCAAATGTTGTAGGCTTAATTTGTGAGCCTTTTAATCACGAAGTAACCACGCAATTGCTGCACGATTGCCAGCAGTATCAACGTATGTTACCAACTGACCATAAAGGCCATAAACCTCATAAATCATTTGATGGTTTAGTAGGTGAAACTGATGCAGTTAAAGACGTACGCTTTTTAATTGAGCAAGTGGCTAAAACCGATGCAAACGTGCTTATTTTAGGTGAGTCGGGCACAGGTAAAGAGGTTGTTGCGCGCAACGTGCACTTATTGTCTAAGCGTAATACAGGGCCGTTTGTGCCGGTTAACTGTGGTGCAATACCTGGGGAGTTGCTTGAAAGTGAGTTATTTGGGCACGAAAAAGGGGCGTTTACAGGGGCTATATCGGCGCGTAAAGGACGTTTTGAACTTGCTCAAGGTGGTACACTATTTTTAGATGAAATAGGTGATATGCCGCTGCAAATGCAAGTTAAGTTACTAAGGGTGTTGCAAGAACGCAGCTACGAGAGAGTGGGTGGCACAAAAGCCATACAGGCTGATGTGCGGGTTATTGCCGCTACTCACCGCAACCTCGAAAACATGATAGAAGAGGGGAGTTTTAGAGAAGATTTATATTATCGCTTGAATGTATTCCCTATTGAAAACCCTTCGCTAAGTGAGCGCGCTGACGACATTCCACTGCTATTAAAAGAGTTAATGCGCCGTGTTAATGAGCAAAGTGGCACCACCGCTAAATTTACAGAACGCGCGGTTGAGAGCTTAAAAGAACATGCGTGGCCAGGCAATATTCGTGAGCTTGCTAATTTAGTTGAGCGTATGGTTATTATGTTTCCTGAAAAGGTGGTTGATGTACCTGATTTACCAAATAAATATCGTTACATAGAAGTCGATGCCTACGAGCCAGAGTACCCAGAAGAGCTTTTAGAAAAAGATGCCTTTAACGATATTTTTAGCACTGGTTTTAGTGATTATGATTCTGAACCCGAAGCTGAATTTAATCAACAAGGCAGCGGATTACTACCTGAAGACGGTATTGAGCTTAAAGACTATTTAGCAGAGCTTGAAATTAGCTTAATTACCCAAGCACTTGAACGCTTTGATTATGTTGTGGCACGCGCAGCGGAAATATTAGGTGTAAGGCGTACAACGCTCGTCGAAAAAATGAAAAAGTATAACTTGTCGCGAGATTAGCAGTATGCAAATGGTGAAAGACTTTTCGTTATTTAAACACTCACCTCGAAACTATGTTTTTGAACGCCTGCAAGCAGCGCGTCTACAAGTAAGTCTAGCCACGATGGTAGACGCTGAGCTTGCTCGCGTGAAAAGCGCAGCTTTTAATTACTTAAACACGTATCTTAAAAACGAGGGCAAATGAGGAGCCATAGTTAACTTACGTGTTACTTCTCTAAAGCGAAGCGTCTCTTACCCTCTTTGTGAACAGATCACTTTTATGGTTATAAGTCACTTATTCACCAAAAGCCTTAATAATTTCTTCTTTTCTAAAGCAATCATTACTATGATCGTTAACCATGCCACAGGCCTGCATATGTGCGTACACCGTTGTAGGCCCTAAAAACTTAAAACCACGTTTTTTCAAATCCTTTGCAAACGCGGTAGAGGCCTCTGTTATTGCAGGGTAGTCATCTATGCTATTTAAGTTGCTGATAATTGGCTTGTTGTCTACAAACTGCCATTGGTAATTACTAAAACTACCAAACTCTTTTTGAATTTCTATAAATCGTTTAGCGTTATTTACAGTTGCTGCAATTTTTAAGCGGTTACGCACAATACCTTCATCAAGCATGAGTCGCTCGATGTCCTGTGCTGTATATTTAGCTACTTTGTGCACATCAAAATTAGCAAATGCTTTTTTGTAGCCTTCACGCTTTTTTAAAATGGTGTACCAACTTAAACCCGCTTGCGCCGACTCTAGCGTAATAAATTCAAATAGTTTTGTATCATCATAAAGTGGCACGCCCCATTCTTCATCGTGGTAAATAACGTAGTCTGGTTTAGTGGTGTCGAGCCACGGACAACGGCACTTTTTTTGCTCACTCATTATGATCCCTTTTAGTGTGCGTCATTTTTATGTCGCTTAAAATTAGTGTGTAACTTAATGAAAAATATATAAATAAAATTTGGTATAAATTGTGCATTTAGCCCTGTATCTACATCAATTCGAGATTTGATTATGGCTCTTGCAAGCGTGTTAAAACCACAGTTTATTTCTGCAAATCAGTATAACCCATGTTTACTTCAAGAGGAGTACATTGGTGAGTTAAGCGATCTGCGTAAGCAAGCAAGCTGGCTTTCGCATTTAGTAGACACTATGCCCGCAGGTGTGGTGGTACTAGATGGCAAAGGTATGATAGCGAAAGCGAATCAAATAGCGATAGATATGCTTGGTGAACCACTAGAGGGTGAGAAGTGGTTTAATGTGATCCAGCGCTCTTTTCGTCCGCATCAAGATGATGGGCACGAAGTGTCGCTTAAAGATGGGCGTTTAATAAAGCTTGATATAACCGCACTCGCTCCAGAGCCTGGTCAGCTTATATTAATGACCGATTTAACAGAAACCCGCCGATTGCAAAAAAGGGTTGCTCATATGCAGCGTTTAAGTGCGCTGGGTAAAATGGTTGCTTCATTGGCGCATCAGGTCCGTACGCCACTTTCTGCGGCTATGTTATACGCTGCTAATTTAGGCTCAAAACGCTTACCAGAAGCCTCTCGTGATAACTTTCAAACTAAATTAATGTCGCGATTAAAAGACTTAGAAACCCAAGTTAACGACATGCTGCTATTTGCAAAAAGTGGTGATCAGCAGGTTGTTGAGCAAGTTTCTATGCAGCAGTTATTAACAGAGGTTAAAACCGGCGCGGACGCTATGGTAGCCCTAAATAACAGTGAGCTAGATGTAAGCCTACCTGAGCCCGACATACAAATTGTTGGTAATAAAACTGCGCTTGCGAGCGCGATTCAAAATTTAGTGCATAACAGTATTCAAGTTATTGGTAATGGCGCAGCGGTAAAAATAACGGCGCAAACAGATTCACACGACCCAAATATGGTACGAATTAGTGTTAGTGATAATGGCCCAGGCGTTGATTTAAGCCAAGGCGATAAAATATTCGAGCCATTTTTTACTACAAAAAGCCAAGGCACAGGCTTAGGGCTTGCGGTTGTAAGCTCGGTGGCTAATGCGCATCAAGGTCGTGTTGACGTGGCTAATAATGAACACGGGGGAGCCTGCTTTAGTTTGTTACTTCCCATTAAAACAACATCTAAATTAGAGGAATCATCATGAGTAACACTATTTTAGTTGTCGAGGATGATGCGGGCTTACGCGAAGCCTTGATTGATACGCTTGAAATGTCGGGTATTGAATGTGTTGCTGCAAATAGTGCAGAGCAAGCAATGCTATTACTTAAAAAAGAGTCATTTTCGTTAGTGGTAAGTGAAGTACAAATGGGCGCAATGAGTGGCCTTGATTTACTGCGTAGTATTAAATTAAATCACCCTGATTTACCCGTATTGATGATGACCGCTTATGCAACAATTGACGATGCAGTAGAGGCTATGCGCTTAGGGGCTATTGATTACATGGCAAAACCATTTGCCCCCGAAGTGCTGCTAAACATGGTGAGCCGTTACCTACCTGAAAAACCTAAAGACACTGATGGCCCCATTGTTGCCGATCCAACGAGTATTCAACTCCTAGAGCTGGCAAGTAAAGTTGCGCGCTCTGATGCAAGTGTTATGGTGCTTGGCCCTAGTGGCTCAGGTAAAGAAGTATTAGCACGCTATATTCATGATAAATCAAACCGCTGCAATGAGCCTTTTGTAGCAATTAATTGTGCGGCAATACCTGAAAATATGCTTGAAGCAACCTTGTTTGGCTATGAAAAAGGCGCCTTTACAGGTGCTATTCAAGCGTGTCCTGGTAAATTTGAACAAGCACAAGGCGGCACTATTTTGCTTGATGAAATAACCGAAATGGATTTAGGCCTACAGGCTAAATTATTACGCGTTTTGCAAGAGCGCGAAGTGGAGCGTTTAGGTGGTCGTAAAACAATTCAGTTAAATGTACGTGTACTTGCAACAAGTAACCGCGACTTAAAAGAAGCAGTGGCAGATAATCAGTTTCGAGAAGATTTATATTACAGATTAAATGTGTTTCCGCTTATGTGGCGACCTTTGTGCGAGCGCCCTGGTGATATAATTGTGTTAGCTAAACACTTAATAGAGCGCCACATAGCTAAAAGCAAAGAGCCAATGGCGTATTTAGATAGCGTGGCCGAGCAAAAGTTACTTGCGCATGCGTGGCCTGGCAATGTGCGCGAACTTGATAACGTGATTCAACGTGCACTTATACTGCGAAGTGGCGATACAATAAATGAGCATGCAATTTTTATTGAAAATTTAGCACCGAGCAACTTTGTTATTCCACAGCCTGAAAAAAGTGAAACAGTAGAGAAAAAGTCGTTGAGTAACGCTTATTACGATCAGAAAAGTGCTGATGTAATTCCTCAACAAGATTTGCCAACACCAGATACCGGCAGCTATAAAGACGAACTAAAAGATAAAGAGCATCGAATAATTTTAGAAACGTTAGCGCGTTGCCAAGGTAAGCGAAAAGACGTAGCCGAAACACTCGGTATTAGTCCGCGAACTTTACGTTATAAATTAGCGCAAATGCGCGACTTAGGTATTTCACTTCCAGCATAGCTTCCTATAAACCCTAAATTCGTACTGCGAATTTAGGGTTGTCAAAACTCTGACTCACCAATCTAAGTGTTAACCGTATGTATTTAAAGGGTTATTTATTTGGCATGCTTTGTGCTTTATTACCTTTAAGAGTTAACTGCACCGTCAGAGAAAAATTATGAAAATTCAAAACAGCGCTGTATTTCAAGAAATGCAATCAATGGCCTTAGAAGCTGGCCGCAGTAATCAAGCAAATAAGCTGCCTACTCAGGTTCAATCACCTTCAAGCGCACAGTTTGGCGATATGTTAAGTAATGCATTAAATACAGTGCATGAGCTACAACAAGACACAGGCCAAAAAGTAAAAGCAGTTGAAATGGGCGATCGCAGTGTATCGCTTGCCGATGCAATGATTGCTTCGCAAAAATCATCAGTCGCATTTGAAGCAACAGTACAGGTTCGTAACAAACTTGTAGAAGCTTACAAAGAAATCATGAACATGCCTGTTTAACTAGGTAGTGGAGAATTATTGTGGCGCAATCTAATCAATCTACAGACCTTGCACTTGCTGGTGGCACACTCGAGCAAAGCGATGGCGATAGTCAACAAGAGCAAAAATCGGGCTATTTAAGTGCGTTAAATGGTGTTGATGTATTACGCCAAGTTACGCTTGTTATTGCATTAGCGATTTGTTTAGCTATCGCTATTTTTGTGATTATTTGGGCTCGCCAGCCAGATATGCGTCCGTTAGGTAAAATGCCTACAGAAGAGCTTATTCAAACGCTTGATTTTTTAGATGCACAAAAAATTGAATACCAACTAGACGGAAATGTCGTATCGGTTGATGAAAGCGAATACCAAAATATTAAACTATTAATGGCACGCGAAGGGCTAGAGCAAGGGCCTACATCGGGTAGCGATATTATTATGCAAGATATGGGCTTTGGTGTAAGCCAACGCTTAGAACGTGAACGTTTAAAGCATGGCCGAGAGCAACAACTTGCGCGTACCATTGAAGAGCTTAACAATGTAACTCGCGCTAAAGTATTGCTCGCTATACCAAAAGAAAACGTTTTTGCACGTAGAGAAAAAAAGCCATCAGCCACAGTGGTACTTACTCTTAAACGCGGCAGAATGCTCGATGGTGAAGAAATTGACTCCGTTGTTGATATGATAGCGTCAGCCGTTCAAGGGTTAGAGCCTGCTCGTGTAACAGTAACCGATCAAAATGGCCGCTTATTAAATTCAGGCTCTCAAAGTTCATTGGCAGCGCGTTCTCGTAAAGAGTACGACCTTGAGCGTAAGCGCGAACAAGAATACTTAGAAAAAATAGATAGCATACTTATCCCGGTTGTAGGGCTAGGTAATTATACCGCCCAAGTTGATTTAAGTATGGACTTTAGCGCTGTAGAAGAAACCCAAAAACGTTACAACCCCGACTTACCCGCTGTACGTAGCGAAACCACATTTGAAGAAAGTAACATAGGTGGTTTAGCTGTGGGTATTCCTGGTGCGCTGACTAATCAGCCTCCGGTTAATTCAAATATTCCTGAGGTCGCAGGGCAAGGCGGAGCAGGCACTGCCACTTCTCCAACACGCAGCCATAAAGAGGCAACGCGTAACTACGAACTCGATACAACTATTTCGCATAAGCGCCAACAAACCGGTGTAATACGTAGAATTAGTGTGTCGGTTGCTGTTGATTATTTACCTAAAGTAGGTGAAAACGGCGAGACAACAATGGCTCCTCGCTCAGTTGAGGCATTATCAAATATTCGTCGTTTATTACAAGGCGGTGTTGGTTTTGATATGCAACGAGGTGATGCGCTTGAAGTAGTCACCGTACCGTTTGTAAGAGAAGCAACAGATTTAGATATTGAAGTACCGCTTTGGGAGCAAGACTGGTTTATGAAAATAGCCCGCCTTGTTCTTGGTGCCCTAGTTATTATTGTATTAATAATGGCTGTAGTTAAACCTATGCTTAAACGCTTAATTTACCCAGACGATACCCTTGAAGAGTACGACGAAGATGCATTAAGTTCTGGTGTAGATATTGGCGACAGTACGTTAGATATGCTAAATAAAGACTTTGATTCTGCTTCGGTTGGTTTCTCAAGTGATGGTACACTGCAGTTACCAGATTTACATGGCGATGAAGACTTACTTAAAGCAATTCGTGCCCTTGTAGCTAACGAACCAGAACTATCATCACAAGTAGTGAAAGCGTGGTTAACAGAAGATGACTGATCAAGAACAAAAACAACTCCCGCCAGCGTTTGATGTTGATAAGCTAGACGGTGTAGATAAAGCCGCCATATTACTTTTGAGTTTATCAGAGGAAGATGCCGCGCAAATACTTAAACACTTAGAGCCAAAGCAAGTGCAAAAAGTGGGTATGGCCATGGCTGCGTTAGATGATTTATCGCAGGCTAAAATAAGTGCTGTACATAATTTGTTTATAGAACAAATTCAAAGCTTTAGTACTATAGGTTTTCAGTCTGAAGACTTTATTAAAAAAGCGCTTACAGCCGCCCTTGGTGAAGATAAAGCCGCGAGTCTTATTGACCAAATTGTTATGGGCTCAGGGGCTAAAGGTTTAGATTCATTAAAATGGATGGACTCTAAACAGGTAGCTAACATTATTCGTAATGAGCATCCGCAAATTCAAACTATTGTACTGTCGTACTTAGAGCCTGAGCAGTCCGCTGAAATTATTGCGCAATTTCCTGAAAAAGTGCGCCTTGATTTAACTATGCGTATTGCCAACCTTGAAGAAGTACAGCCAGCTGCTCTACAAGAGCTTAACGAAATTATGGAAAAACAATTTGCCGGCCAAGCAGGTGCGCAAGCAGCTAAAATGGGTGGCTTAAAGGCTGCGGCAGATATTATGAACTACCTAGATACAAACGTAGAAGGGCAGTTAATGGACTCTATTCGTGAGCATGACGAAGAAATGTCGCAACAAATTCAAGATCTTATGTTTGTGTTCGAAAACTTAATGGACGTTGAAGATCGCGGTATTCAAGCAATATTACGTGAAGTTCAGCAAGACGTATTAATGAAAGCCATTAAGGGCACAGATGATGCATTGAAAGATAAAATACTTGGCAATATGTCTAAGCGTGCAGCCGAAATGCTTGCTGATGATTTAGAGGCAATGGCACCTGTGCGTATAAGTGAAGTAGAAGCTGCACAAAAAGAGATTTTATCAACTGCGCGCAGATTATCTGACTCAGGTGAAATTCAGCTTGGTGGCGGTGGTGGTGAGGAGTTCTTGTAAACCATGAGCAAACTCAAAGGCCGTACACTTCGCGCTGATGAAGCCGATGAATTATTAAAAAACTGGGCTATTCCTGATGTAGCCCCCGATGAAAGTAGTTTTGGAAACCGCTCTACTGCTTATGGCACACCGCTTAGTGAGCTTTATAAAAAAGAGCTTGAAGAGGAAATGCCCGCTGATGAACCCCAAGAACCAGAACTACCTTCATTAACTATGGTTGAGCTTGAGCGTATTAGGCAAGACGCTTATGAGGAAGGGCTTAAACAGGGTCATGAGCAAGGTTACATAGATGGCTTTGAAAAAGGTGTGGGTGAAGGCAAAGAAGCTGGCTACAAAGAAGGCGTTGAGCTTGGCAAAACACAAGGCCATGAAGAAGTTAAACCGCTAGTTGAAGAGCAATTAACGAGTTTAAAAAGTATTTTAGAGAGCTTAACCACACCACTCAATAAAGTAGATGAACAAGCAGAAAAACAATTAGTACAGTTAGCGAGTATGTTAGCCGAAGCAGTTATTTATCAAGAAGTAAAAACATCGCCCGATGTTATTTTACATACCTTAAAGCAAAGCATTGATTCACTTAATGCTGAGCAAGAAAAAGTACGCATACATTTACACCCAGACGACCTAGCTCTTATTAAAGAGAGCTACGGCGAGCAAACTATTGCTGATAATAATTGGCAGTTAGTTGCAGAGCCAACACTTGAACGCGGCGGCTGCGAGGTGAAAACAGCACAATCGTCACTCGATATGACCCTAAAAACGCGTGTCAAAGAAACGTTGGATAGTTTTTTGCATAATAGTGGTATCTAATTTCATTTTTGGCGTGTTATGTCACAGCAACGTGCACCTTTAAGCGAACGCTTATCTCAATACCAACAACATATTAAAACCCCAGCGCCGGCTGTGGCCGGTATTTTAACGCGAGTGGTAGGCCTTACTTTAGAAGCTAAAGGCTTGCGTGCACCTGTTGGTAGCCAATGCAAAATTGAAACAATGCACGGCTTTGTTGATGCTGAAATTGTTGGTTTTAATGATCAAACACTTTATTTAATGCCAAATGATCATATTTCGGGCGTGTTACCTGGCGCTAGAGTCATTCCTCAAGTAAACGACACTGGTTTACCGGTGGGAATGAGCCTACTTGGTCGCGTAGTTGATGGTTTAGGCCGTCCTCTTGATGGGCTGGGTAAAATAAATGCCGAACATCACTTAAAGTTTGCTCAAAACACAATAAACCCCCTCTCAAGAAGACCAATCAGTAAACCTATGGATGTTGGTGTGCGTGCTATTAACTCCGTAATTACAGTAGGGCAAGGCCAGCGTATGGGCTTGTTTGCAGGCTCCGGTGTTGGTAAGTCGGTATTATTAGGAATGATGACCCGAGGCAGCGAAGCCGATGTAATTGTTGTTGGTTTAGTCGGTGAACGTGGCCGAGAAGTAAAAGAATTTATTGAAGAAATACTAGGTGTAGAAGGACGTAAACGCTCTGTTGTTGTTGCAGCCCCTGCTGATGCTTCACCCCTGATGCGCTTAAAAGGCTGTGAAAGTGCGGTTACCATTGCTGAATATTTTAGGGATCAAGGACTAAACGTATTGTTGTTACTTGATTCGGTAACGCGTTATGCCATGGCGCAACGCGAAATAGCGCTTGCTGTAGGTGAGCCACCTGCAACGAAGGGTTATCCGCCTTCAGTATTTGCAAAGCTTCCTGCATTGGTTGAGCGTGCAGGTAATGGAGGGGAAGGACAAGGCTCTATTACCGCCTTTTTTACCGTACTGAGTGAAGGCGATGATATGCAAGACCCAATTGCCGATGCTGCCCGCGCTATCTTAGATGGACATATTGTGCTTTCTCGAGATTTAGCCGACAGCGGACATTACCCCGCAATAGATATCGAAAAGTCGATTTCGCGTGTTATGCCGCAAGTTGTGTCTGAACCTCATATGCAGCAAGCTCGCGTGTTAAAGCAAGTGTATTCAATGTATCAGCAAAACAAAGATATGATTACTCTTGGCGCCTACCAAAAAGGGACCGACCAAATGCTTGATCAAGCGATAAATATGATGCCAAGAGTAAATGCATTTTTACAACAAGGCATGCGAGATGTAATTAGTTACGACGATGGCTTACAGGGTCTTGCGCAGTTATTAGGACAAGCATAATGGCTAAAAATAAACTCGATTTATTGCTAAAGCTAGAAAACGATAAAGAAGAAAGTTTGCGAATGAATTACTTACAAGCAAATCAAAACTTGCAAGCAAACCAACAAAAGCTTCAAGGGCTAAACAACTTTAGGTTGGAGTATTCACAGCAATTACACTTAAAAGGTAAATCGGGTTTATCGAGTGCCGGATTTGGTCAGTATCATGCGTTTATAGCTAAAATTGAAGAGGCTATTCGTCAGCAAGCAAGTACAGTAAATACAGCAAAGCAAGTTGTTACCCAGCGAAAAGCACTATGGTTAAAGCAGCAAATTAAGGCAAAAGCGGTGGCTAAATTAATCGAAAAGCAAAAGCTTAAAGCCAGTGTTTTGATCGCAAAAAATGAGCAAAAGATGTTAGATGAGTTTTCAGCTAACCAATTTTTTCAACGTCGTAAAGTTTTATAAGTTAGGCACGTTAATTGCTTTATTACTTGGTGGTATTTAACTTTTGGCAATATGCGGTGGTGTATTGCCGTAATAGTATTAGGTGATTTATGGCGATGAATGATATTTCTTTTTTGGCTACTACTGAACAAGACGCTTTATTAGCTTTTAAAGACAGTAACTTGGCAAAAAGTGACAAAGACTCAGGTGCTGAATTTTTAAGCCAACTCCACAACGCTCACAATTCTATTGAGTCTGAAAAAAAAGGCAATGCCAAAGCTCAGACTGAAACTGAAAACTCTATCGCCGTTCCTAAACACAAACAGCCACAAGAAAATGAAGCTCAAAATGAAGAGCAAAGCATAGAGTTGGGTGAGGAAGACACTGATACAGTATTTGTATCTGGAGATAGTATGCTTGCGCAGATTAGCTCTGCACAAACTATGAGTACATCCGTTAGTAAACCTACTGATACGTTAAGCAATACCGAGTTAAAAAATCCTTCACAGTTTTCTGCTAATACAGGCGCTAAAGTGCTTAGTGAAGACGTTAAAGCAGCTTTACTGGTTGCTAAGGAAGGTGATCAGTCATCTTCAATACAAAATACAATTTCTGCTAATACCGATCCTAAAACGGCTCAATCAACTGACTCAAAAAATGATAACGAAAACTCTTTGTTACTCAATGAAAATAAACATTTAAAAAGTTCTGTAGCGCAAGCTATAGAAGGGCAGTTTTTGGATAATAAAAAGCCTGAGGATAGCGTAGGCCCAATTATAAATAAGCCTGAATTAACACCAATGGCTGCTGAGAAGCAAATAGCGCAAGATAAGGCTGTGGCTCAAAGCGACAAAAATATAGTGTCTCCTTCACTAGTAACAAATTCAGTTTCTGTTTCACAGTCGCAAATGCCAGTAGATTCAACAAAAGCAACAACATCAGAATCAGCGGTAAACCAATCAACTAAATTAGCTTCTGAAAATGGACAAAGTACAGCATTAACTAACTTTTTAACTAAAGAGATCGGATCAACTACTGCTGATAAAGTGATTGCTAGTTTGGCCCCTGGGCAGCGCTTGCAACTTAATACGCAAGCGCAAGCAATTACAAATTCTGATACGGCTAATGTAAGTAATACTTCAAGTTTAAAAGAGATGCTTGCGCAATTTATTACAGATAATGAACAAACTCAAAATACAACCGTAAAGCAAAGTGTAAGCTCAGAAATTAATACGCTTAATACAAGCGAAAAACAAACATTGTTAACACAATTAAACGCATACATTAAAACGGAGCAACCCCAAGGCGAGCAGTTAAAAGCCCTTAAGCAAACGGTTAGTGAACTTGAAGCGTCAATTGAAATAAAGTTAGTTGATAGCGCTAAAATCAAGCCAAGCACATTTGTTGCCGGTGAAACCCCAAATACGGTAAATACAGTTGCTCAAGCCAGCTCAAAATCTGTCAATAAAGCGGATGCCGAAATAAGTAAAATTACAGTGTCAAACGATGATGATTTAGCTAAGCAATTGGAGCAACTTTCTAAAGAAGGGCTTAAAAGTACAACAGCGGAGCAAAGCTCACCACGTGTAGCACAAATATTTACTCAACTTACGGCTGCGTTTAATACAGTGCAAGCTAATAGTATCGGCTTATATGAAGGGCTTAACTTTGAGCAAGGACTTGTAGATACACAGCTTTTGCAAAGCCAGCAATTACAAAGTGCGGCACAAGTAAAGCAAGTAAGTATTGACCCCGGTGTTATGCAAGCAATAAACATTGTAAAAAGTGATGCAGCTAAACTTTTGCAAGAGCGAGTAAGCTCTATGCTCAGCATTAACAATAAAGAGGCTGAAATACGCCTAGATCCACCTGAAATGGGCAGTATGCAAATACGTATTAGAAGTGATGCAGAACAAGCTCAAATTAATTTTGTAGTGCAAAACCAACAAGCCAAAGAAGCGCTTGAACAGTCAATGCCACGACTACGTGAGATGTTAGCTCAGCAGGGGTTAGAGCTTGGCGAAAGTACTATTTCTTATGGGCAATCGGGCGGTGAAAACCCAGAGCAAAGTGATAGCGGTAGTCAAGCGGGTTTAGCTAATAACGAATCGGTAAATGGTGAAAATGACGAGCAAGCAAACAGTGCTTCACAAAGTTCTCGACAACAAAGTTCATCATCAATAGATTACTATGCCTAAGTACTGCTATTATAATAACTAAAACAAGCAAGTACCTTTACAAATAAAGGAATCATAATGGCTGAAGAAGCAAGTTTAGAAATAGAAGAAACCGGTAAAAGTAAAAAGAAGCTAATAATTATAATAGTGGCTGTTTTACTTATTGCGGGTGGCGTTGGTGGTTACTTTTTTATGTCGGGTTCTGATGCGCCTGTTGAAACACTCGATGAAGAAACGGCTATGTCTGAAGAAGCTCCTGAAGCGTCTGGTTCGTCAGCTCAAATGGGGAGTGCTTTGTACGTTGCTATGCCTAGGCCTTTTGTATTTAATGTACCGGGCTCAAGCCGCGATAGAATTGTTCAAATTAAAGTGCAGTTATTAGTCCGTGGTGATGTAAATGAAGAGACAGCCAAAAAGCATATTCCACTTATTGAAGGTACCTTGTTAAGCGTGTTTTCTACTACAACTGCTGATGAGTTAAGCACCAGTGCTGGCAAAGAAACACTTCGTTTTTCAGCGCTTGAAAAAGTACAAACAGCTTTAAATGATGTTGAAGGCAGTAAAGTAATTGAGCGGGTATTGTTTACCGGCTTTGTGATGCAATAAGGGGTTAGTGTGAGCGATTTATTATCCCAAGACGAAATTGATGCGCTATTACATGGTGTTGATGACGTTGAAGAGGAAGATATACACGAAGGTGAAGACGGCGGAGGAAGTACGCTTCAGTACGACTTTTCTTCGCAAGATCGGATCGTGCGTGGTCGCATGCCGACACTGGAAATTGTTAATGAGCGTTTTGCTCGTCACATGCGAATTAGCCTATTTAACATGATGCGCCGCACCGCTGAGGTGTCGATTAACGGCGTTCAAATGATTAAATTTGGCGAATATATCCATACTCTATTTGTTCCGACTAGCTTAAACATGGTGCGTTTTAGACCATTAAAAGGCACAGGCCTTATTACCATGGAAGCACGACTCGTGTTTATTTTGGTAGATAACTTTTTTGGTGGTGATGGACGTTATCATGCAAAAATAGAAGGTCGAGAATTTACTCCAACCGAGCGCCGAATAGTGCAAATGCTGCTTAAAATAATTTTTGAAGATTATAAAGAAGCTTGGGCACCGGTTATGGACGTGTCGTTTGAATACCTCGACTCAGAGGTAAACCCTGCAATGGCCAACATTGTAAGCCCAACAGAAGTTGTAGTTATTAGCTCTTTTCATATTGAGCTTGATGGCGGCGGTGGCGACTTTCATATTGCACTTCCTTATTCAATGCTTGAGCCTATTAGAGAATTACTTGACGCCGGTGTGCAATCAGATACTGAAGATACCGATCTACGTTGGAGTAAAGCGCTTCGCGATGAGATTATGGATGTTGAAGTTGATATGTCGACTCAGCTACTTGAAGTCGATCTTTCTCTTAAGCAAATTATGGAGCTTAAAGCGGGTGACATTATCCCGGTAGAAATGCCGGAGCATATTACGGTATTTGTTGAAGAGCTTCCTACCTTTAGGGCTAAAATGGGCCGCTCTCGCGATAATGTTGCGCTACAAATTAGTGAAAAAATTAAACGACCTGATTCAGTTAAATCTGAGCTGCATGTATTTACCAAAGGCGGCAAGAAAATTGACTCAGATGCAGAATTAGCAGAACTAGAAGATGATTTACACCTTTCTGACGGTGTAGACTTAGACTGGTAATTGATTTAAAAGGTTAAAAGTATGAGCGATGATCAAGATACAATGGACGAGTGGGCAGCAGCACTAGCTGAGGCTGAGGGTACTGATGAAGGTGGCGAAGCGCAAGTAGCCGAACTTGATGAATTAAGTGATTCTAAACACGAAATGAGTGGCGAAGAAAAGCGCAAACTCGATACTATATTAGATATACCTGTCACTATTTCTATGGAAGTTGGGCGCTCTAAAATTAATATTCGTAACTTACTTCAGCTAAACCAAGGCTCTGTTGTAGAGCTTGACCGTGTTGCTGGTGAGCCGTTAGATGTATTAGTTAATGGTACGCTCATTGCGCATGGTGAAGTAGTTGTAGTAAACGATAAGTTTGGTATTCGCTTAACTGATGTTATTAGCCAAGTAGAGCGGATCAAAAAGTTACGATGAACACGCTAGTAGCTTTAACGAATTCGGTTTTTACAAAAGCAGATGCGGTAACACCTACCGGAGATATTCTCTCTATGGTGTTGTCGTTAATAATGGTGCTAGTGCTGATTATAGTACTGGCATTTTTTGTTAAAAAACTTAACCCTAATTTAGCAAATAGTGATGAGTTTAAAGTAGTGCGAAGCTTACCACTGGGCTCTCGTGAGCGCTTAATGGTTGTTGAGATAGATAACGCACAGCATTTATTAGGTGTAACTCCGCACAGTATTAATTATTTGCATAAGCTAGAAACCCCATTAAGTGAAAAAGAATTACCAGAGCTTGCAAAGCGATTTGGTAAGCTTTTAAACACGCAATCAAACCAAAATAAAAAGAATTAAACCTATGACAAAGTGGCTGCTTATTATTTTTGCCATGGTGTTTGTACCAAATGTAAGCGCAGAAGGAATTGATGCGCTGACCATTACAACAAATGCCGACGGTACTCAGGATTACTCGGTAACATTACAAGTTTTAGCCATTATGACGGCGCTGAGTTTTATACCAGCAGCCATCATTATGATGACCTCTTTTACCCGCATTATTGTAGTACTTGCTATTTTGCGCCAAGCAATTGGTTTGCAGCAAACGCCATCAAACCAAGTGCTACTAGGTATGTCGTTATTTTTAAGTATTTTTATAATGTCGCTGATTTATCAGCAAGTGAATGAGCGAGCCATTGAGCCTTACTTAAACGAACAGGTTACCTCGGTACAAGCGCTAGAACTTGCAAAAGAACCAATGAAAGCATTTATGCTCTCGCAAGTGCGCCTAAAAGACTTAGAAACATTTGCCAAAATAGCGGGTTACGATCAGTTAGATTCGCCAGAAGATACACCGCTAATTGTGCTTATACCCGCTTTTGTAACCAGCGAGCTGCAAACTGCTTTTATAATTGGGTTTATGTTTTTCATCCCATTTTTAATAGTAGATTTGGTCGTGGCTTCGGTTCTTATGGCGATGGGTATGATGATGCTATCGCCAATGATTGTATCTTTACCATTTAAAATAATGTTATTTGTATTGGTTGATGGTTGGAGCTTAGTAATGGGCACTTTAGCTAAAAGTTTTGGCTTAGGGACTTAAAATGCAAAGTTTAGCTGTAATACAAAAATAGGAGTACAACATGGAACCGGAAATTTTTGTTGATATTCTAAGTGACGCATTATTTTTAGTGATTAAATTGGTGTCTGCAATCGTTGTCCCTGGTTTAATTGTGGGTTTAGTGGTTGCTGTATTTCAAGCTGCAACTTCTATAAACGAACAAACACTAAGTTTTTTACCTCGCCTATTAATAACAATTAGTGCACTTATAGTTGGAGGCCATTGGCTAACGCAGGAGCTAATGGACTTTTTTACGCGCTTAGTTTTGCTTATTCCTGAAATTGCAGGTTAACTGTGGAATATCCATTTGCCGTTATCATTCAGTGGTTAAGCGACTTTTTATTGCCTTTAGTGCGTATAAGCTCAATGATCATGATAATGGCAGGCTTAGGTGCTAAAAATGTACCTACTCGAATTAAAATGGGCTTAGCGGTTGTTGTTACATTTTTAGTAGTACCCGTATTACCGCCTGCTACATTTACTAACCTATTTTCGTTTGAAATGATTTTAGTGGTTATTCAGCAAATGTTGATAGGTGTTGCTATTGGCTTTGCATCAACCCTTTTACTAAATACGTTTGTTTTAGCAGGTCAAATACTCGCAATGCAAACCGGTTTAGGTTTTGCTTCTGTAATCGACCCCTCGAATGGTGCAAGCGTACCGGCAGTTGGTCAGTTCTTTCTGATTTTAGCCACTCTATTATTTTTTGTTTTTAATGGCCATTTAATGATGATTCAAATGGTGGTGCATAGTTTTCAGGTGTTGCCAATTGATGGTAATTGGTGGTCTGTTGATCATTATTGGGACATAGTAACGTGGGGCGGGTGGATGTTTACAACTGCTTTAGTGCTGTCTCTTGCGCCATTAACTGCGATGCTCGTTATTAACATGTCGTTTGGTATTATGACGCGTGCAGCCCCTCAATTGAATATTTTCTCTATTGGTTTCCCGTTTACCTTGGTGGCTGGGCTTATTATTATTTGGGCTACGCTGGGCAATTTTGTGACTCAATTTGAGTTTCAATGGCTTAAAATGGTTGAGCTAATGTGTACTTTAGTTGGCTGTTCGCCGTAGGAGGAAATAATGGCAGAAGATTCCGGTCAAGAAAAAACAGAAGAACCCACATCCAAAAAATTGGATGAGTCTAAAAAGAAAGGCCAAATAGCCCGCTCAAAAGAGTTAGGGACTATGTTTGTACTCATATTTTCAGCTATTTCTTTATTGATGTATGGGCCTGAAATTGGTAAAGGTTTATACAACGTAATGGGCCGAACCCTAAGTTTAAACCGAAATGAAGCATTTGATACGACAAAAATGTTTGCGGTGTGGGGTGAAGTTGCTGATGCCTTAATGTTCCCAATGGCAATGTTTGTATTAATTATCGTACTTGCTGCATTTATTGGTAATACCTTACTAGGAGGCTTTAACTTTAGCTGGGAAGCTGCCACACCTAAAGCAAGTAAAATGTCGCCGATGAAAGGCTTTAAACGTATGTTTGGCCCACAAGCTGGTGTTGAGCTTGTTAAATCACTTTTAAAGTTTGGCTTAGTTGCTACTTTCGCCGTTTTTTTAATTAATACTTACTTTGATGAAATACTGCATTTAAGTTTAGAAAGTGCACCCGGTAATATAATCCACGCGCTAGAAATTTTAGGGTGGATGTTTTTAGGCCTTTCATGCACTTTAATTGTGATTGCAGCGATAGATGCACCGTTTCAAAGTTATAACCATAACAAACAACTTAAAATGACCATGCAAGAGGTCAAAGACGAGTATAAAAACTCTGAAGGTGATCCACAAATTAAAGCGCGAATTAGGCAAACGCAAAGGCAAATGTCGCAAAATAGAATGATGCAAGATGTCCCAGATGCCGATGTTATTGTTACTAACCCTACACATTATTCTGTAGCGTTAAAATACGATACGGAGCGTGCAGGCGCACCTATTGTGCTTGCCAAAGGCGCAGATGAAATGGCAATGCAAATTCGTAAAGTTGCAATAGGTAACGAAGTTCCTATTGTGGAGTCGCCAATGCTAACCCGTGCGCTTTATCATACCGCTGAGGTGGGCGATCAAATACCCGATCAATTATTTACCGCTGTTGCGCAAGTTTTGGCGTATGTATTTCAGCTTAAACGCTTTAATAAAGGGCGTGGTAAACGTCCTGTTCCACTCAACAAAAAACTCCCAATTCCAGATGCTTACAAGTATTAGTCGTTAAGGTTATAACTTGGAATAGTTATTGCAATTTCAGCGCAGTGTCAATTTTTTGAAATTGTAGATTTATGGATTTTAAAGCTGTATTACAACAACTTAATAAAGATAAAAAAGAGTACGCCAAAGGCGTAGGAACACCACTGTTGGTGTTAGCTGCGCTTGGTATGGTTATTTTACCGCTCCCACCTTTTCTTCTCGATATACTCTTTTCGTTCAATATAGCACTTGCGTTAGTTGTTCTGCTTGTGACTGTTTATACAATGAAGCCCGTTGAATTTGGTATGTTTCCGGCCGTGTTACTTATTGCAACCATAATGCGATTAGCCCTAAATGTTGCCAGTACACGTGTAGTATTACTTGAAGGACATAACGGGGGGGATTCTGCAGGTAAAGTAATTGAGGCTTTTGGCTCGGTGGTTATTGGCGGAAATTACGCCGTTGGTTTAGTGGTGTTTTTAATTCTGATTATTATTAACTTTGTAGTAATTACCAAAGGTGCAGGGCGCATATCTGAAGTGTCAGCACGTTTTACCCTTGATGCTATGCCGGGTAAGCAAATGGCTATTGATGCAGACTTGAATGCTGGTTTTATTAGTGCCGAGCAAGCGCGAGATCGCCGTGAAGAAGTTACTCGCGAAGCTGATTTTTACGGTTCTATGGATGGTGCTAGTAAATTTGTTAAAGGCGATGCAATTGCAGGTATTGTTATATTAATCATCAATATTGTTGGTGGCTTATTTGTAGGTATGATCCAACACAATATGAGTTTTGGCAATGCGATGGAAGTGTATACATTACTTACTATTGGCGATGGCCTAGTTGCTCAGCTTCCTTCTTTACTACTTTCAATTGGTACCGCAATTGTTGTAACGCGTCAAAATGAATCGCTTAATATGGGCGACCAATTTAAGAAGCAACTTGGTAACGAAAAGTCATTATTTATTGCATCAGGTATTTTAATTGTAATGGGGCTTGTACCCGGTATGCCTCACTTAGCCTTTTTGAGCCTAGGTGGTTTATTAGGCTATGTAGCGTATTACACACAACAAAGTAAATTAAAAGCAGCCGCTTTAGAGGCTGAAGCCGCTGCTAATGGAAATAATGCAGCAACAGGCGTTGCTAATAAACAAGAGCAAAAAGAGCTTGGTTGGGATGACGTACAACAAATTGACGTTATAGGGCTAGAAGTCGGTTACAGATTAATTCCATTGGTTGATCAGTCGCAAGGCGGCGAGCTACTAAATCGAATTAAAGGGGTGCGTAAAAAGCTTTCTCAAGAGCTTGGTTTTTTAGTGCCGCCTGTGCATATTCGCGATAATTTAGAGCTAGATCCAAACGCTTACAGAATAACCTTGATGGGTGTTTCTACCGGTGAAAGTGAGCTTAAGCATGGTGACGAACTTGCTATAAATCCAGGTCAAGTATTTGGGCCAATTAAAGGTGTAGACACAAAAGACCCTGCATTTGGACTTGATGCTGTTTGGATTAAGCCCGATCAAAAAGATGAAGCTCAATCTCTTGGTTACACCGTTGTTGATTCAGCCACCGTTGTTGCGACGCATATAAGCCAATTACTTACAAATAGCGCTGCATTATTACTTGGTCACGAAGAGGTTCAAAACCTACTTGATATGCTTGCTAAAAGCCACCCTCGCTTAGTTGAAGGGCTAGTGCCAGATGTATTGCCATTGACTGTAATTGTAAAAGTACTGCAAAATTTACTAAACGAAGGTGTCGCTATTCGCGATATGCGCTCAATTGTACAAACCCTTGTTGAATATGGCCCGCGAAGCCAAGACCCTGATGTTTTAACGGCTGCCGTGCGCATTTCTCTGCGTAGATTGATTGTTCAAGACGCAGTGGGTATGTCATCAGAAATCCCTGTCATAACCTTGGCGCCCGAGTTGGAACAGATGTTGCATCAGTCATTGCAAAATGCAGGCGACGAAGGTGCCGGTATAGAGCCAGGACTTGCAGAGCGACTTCAAGTGTCATTAACCGAAGCGCATCAAAATCAAGAAATGGCTGGTGAACCTTCGATATTGCTAACGTCAGGAATGTTACGCACTGTGTTATCTCGTTTTGTTAAGTACACAATACCTGGTTTAAGGGTGATGTCTTATCAAGAGGTACCAGATGAAAGACAGATCAAGATTGTAAGCTCGGTAGGCCAACAATAAGATTTTAACAGGGGTTAAACCATGAAAATTAAACGTTTTTTCGCTAAAGATATGCGCACAGCACTTAAAGAAGTTAAAGAAGAGTTAGGTGTTGATGCGGTTATTATGTCAAATAAGAAGCTTGCTAACGGTGTTGAAATTGTAGCAGCGGTTGATTATGACAAGGCAGCCCCTAAAGTAGCTTCGCAGCCTCAAACAGCTCAAAATACACGTGCTCAAGCACCACAACAAAGTATGCATAATTTTGTAAAACCAGAGCCTCAGCGTGCTAAACCAGAGCCTCAAGCAAAAGTTGCAGACAGCTTACAAGCGTTATTAGAGCGCCAGTCTCCACGTCCTCGTTCTCCAGAGCTTGCTTCAATGTTTTCACAATCGGGTATTGATACTACCGACAACTACCAAGAGCCAGTCGCTAAAGCGCGTCCTACCAATAATATGTTTGCACGTGATGATGTAGCCCCGCAGCGTCCGCATACGCAAGCTGATAGCTTAGGTTTTGACGACTTAGACCGTGATTTTGATGATTTAGAAGCGCCTGTAAATTCTCGCCCACAAACTAAAAATAATGAAAGCGAAGAAATGACAAATATGCGCGAGGAAATGAACGCAATTCGTCAATTACTTGAGCATCAAGTATCGGGTTTAATGCAACAAGATATGGCGCGTCGCGATCCAACACGTGCGTGTATGGTTGACCGTTTAGTTGGTATGGGTATAGATAAAGAAGTCGCTCAGCAAATGGCTTGTTTTGTGCCTGACGATGTATCTCGCCAACAAGGTTGGAAAGCATTATTAACTATGGTCGAAGATCAAATGCAAACAACTAACAACGAGATACTTCGCCAAGGTGGTGTTTATGCGTTAGTTGGCCCAACAGGCGTAGGTAAAACAACAACGGTTGCTAAACTTGCAGCTTTAGGCGCTCAAAAATATGGTGCTGATAAAGTCGCATTAATTACAACTGACACTTACAGAATTGGTGCTTATGAGCAGCTTGCCACATACGGACGAATCATTGGTTGTGGAGTTAAACAAGTAAAAGATGCTAATGAATTAGCTGAAGTTTTATATCATTTACGTAATAAGCGTCTAGTATTAATTGATACAGCAGGTATGAGCCAGCGAGACTTGCGTTTAACTGAGCAGTTAAATACATTAATGCGTAATCAACGCGTTGATATTCGTAGTTATTTAGTATTAAGTGCAACAGCACAAATTAATGTACTACAAGAAACCGTACGTCACTTTAAAAAAGTACAGTTAAGTGGTTGTATTTTCACCAAGTTAGACGAGTCTTTAAGTTTGGGTGAGATTATTAGTATTGCGATTCAAAATCGCCTTCCAATAGGGTATCTTACTAACGGGCAACGAGTACCAGAAGATATTCGAGTTGCAAATGCTGAGAAACTAGTTAAAAAGGCTGAGCAATTGTATTTAAAAAGAACAAAAGCACAACATTCAAGGCACCAAGCAGTGGCGCCAAGCACAGTAGGGATGTATGATTAACACAGTATTAGATCAAGCAAGCGGCCTGCGCAAAATGAGTCAAAACAATAACAACGGCGTAAAAGTTATCGCTGTTACTGGTGGTAAAGGTGGAGTAGGGAAAACAAACGTTTCTCTAAATACTGCTATTGCATTAGGGCAGCAAGGTAATCGAGTATTAGTGCTTGATGCCGACTTAGGCTTAGCAAATTGTGATGTGATGCTTGGTTTGCGCGTAGAGCGCAACTTGTCACATGTTTTATCTGGCGAATGCGAGCTGGATGAAATTTTAGTTGAAGGCCCTGCAGGAATAAAAATTGTACCTGCTACGTCGGGTTCGCAGAGTATGGTCGAACTATCGCCTTCAGAGCACGCTGGTTTAATTCGTGCTTTTAGTGAACTCAACACTGAATTTGATATTTTAATTGTAGATACTGCCGCCGGTATTTCTGACATGGTGCTAAGTTTTTCTCGAGCTGCACAAGATGTCATGGTTGTTGTTTGTGATGAGCCAACATCAATAACTGATGCATATGCGTTAATTAAAGTATTAAGCCGTGAGCATGGTGTTTATAAATTTAAAATTGTTGCAAATATGGTCCGCAGTATGCGAGAAGGCCAAGAGTTATTTGCAAAGCTATCTAAAGTAACGGATCGGTTTTTAGATATTTCAATGGAGCTTGTTGCCACCGTTCCATATGATGAAAATATGCGTAAATCAACGCGTCGCCAAAAAGTAATTGTAGAACTCTTTCCGAATTCGCCAGCAGCCCTTGCATTTAAAACGCTGGCAACAAAAGCAGTTAAATGGCCAATACCAAACCAACCATCTGGGCATTTAGAGTTTTTCATTGAAAAACTAGTAAACGGCTAATTATGACAACATTGGTGAATAGAGCTATGGGATATCAAACAACACAAAACTTAAATGTGATTGTTGAAAAGCATGCATCGCTTGTAAAAAAAGTGGCATGCCATCTAATTGCTCGATTACCGCCAAGTGTTCAACTTGATGATTTAATTCAATCAGGAATGATAGGTTTAATTGAAGCTTCAAAAAACTTTGATGCAACCAAAGGCGCAAGTTTTGAAACCTTCGCAGGTATAAGAATTCGTGGAGCTATGCTCGATGAAATGCGCCGGGGTGATTGGGCCCCTCGCTCAGTACACCGTAAAAGTAGGCAAGTAGCTGAGGCCATCACAGAGCTTGAAAGTAGCTTAAATCGTGAACCATCAGATACAGAAGTTGCTGAAAAACTTGAAATTTCGTTAAATGAGTACCATCATATTTTAAATGATGTTAACGCAAGTAAAGTATTAGGTATTGAGGATCTTGGAGTTGATGAAGATGTTATCACTCCTGTAGGGCAAGATTTATCACTAGACAAACCTTTTAATAATGTTAAAAATGAACGGTTTAATGAGTCTTTGCTTAGTGCAATTAAATCATTACCAGAGCGTGATGCAATGGTACTTTCTTTGTACTATAACGATGAAATGAATTTAAAAGAAATAGGACATATACTCGATGTAAGTGAATCGCGTGTAAGTCAAATACATGGTCAGGCGATGATTAAGCTTAAAGCTAAAATCAATGACTGGATAAATTAGTAGTAAGTAAACTAAGGTTAAAACCTCACTGGAGGATGTTTTGGATAAAAACATGAAAATTCTTGTTGTTGATGATTTTTCAACGATGAGACGTATTATTAAAAATCTGTTACGTGACTTAGGCTTCACTAACGTTCAAGAAGCTGATGACGGTTCTACAGCTTTGCCTATGTTACAAAATCAAGTATTTGACTTTGTGGTTACAGATTGGAACATGCCGGGAATGCAAGGTATTGACCTTTTAAGAGCGATTCGTGCAGATGATAAATTAAAACATATCCCTGTACTAATGGTGACAGCTGAAGCGAAAAAAGAACAAATAATTGCAGCAGCTCAAGCTGGCGTTAATGGTTATATTGTGAAGCCTTTTACGGCTGGAACATTAAAAACTAAATTAGAAAAAGTATTTGAACGTTTAGGTTAATGATGGGGGAGAGGCTTATGTCAGCACCTGCTGCGCCTCAAATAACTTTAGAACAAGCTCGACAACTCGTCGTTTTTTTAGAAAACGGTGAGCAAGAGAAAGCCAATCAGTTAATTTTAGAAACCGCTTCACAAGAGCAATCTGAATTATTTGCTGAAGTTGGAAAGTTAACCCGTCAATTGCACGAAGCGCTTAAAAGCTTTGAACTTGATACACGTTTAACTGACTTAACTACCGACGCTATTCCTGATGCTAAAAAGCGGCTTAATTATGTTATGGAAATGACTGAAAATGCAGCTAATAAAACAATGGATGCCGTTGAAGCAAGTTTGCCTATTGCTCAGCAATTAGCAGATGAAATATCTCATATTAAACCGACTTGGGATCGCTTAATGAGTCGCGAAATTGAGTTAGGTGAGTTTAAGACGCTGTGTCATAGCATCGATAAGTTTATGAACAATTCTCATCATAAAACTGATGAGTTACAGAGCTTAATGACCAACGTGTTAATGGCTCAAGACTATCAGGATCTAACCGGACAGGTCATTCGTCGTGTTATAGAACTTGTAAGAGAAGTTGAAGAGAGCTTACTCCATCTTTTAACAGCCTTTGCTGCACAAGATGACAGCACAGCTGAAATAATAGAACAACAAAAAACAGAAGAACCAGTTGCCACACAAACTTTAGCAGGTCCTGAAGGCCCTATTATTGATAAAGATTCACGTAATGATGTTGTATCTGATCAAGATGAAGTCGATGATCTTTTATCAAGTTTGGGCTTCTAAGAGGAGAGTAACTGCATGAGCTTTGAAGTCGATGAAGATATTTTACAAGACTTTCTTGTAGAAGCTGGAGAAATCCTAGAGCTTTTATCTGAACAGTTAGTTGAGCTGGAAAATAACCCAGAAGATACCGAACTACTAAATGCTATATTTAGAGGTTTTCATACCGTAAAAGGTGGTGCCGGCTTTTTAGCAATGACGGAGCTTGTTGATGCGTGTCATGGTGCAGAAAACGTATTCGATTTACTGCGTCAAGGAGTGCGAACTGTCAACTCTGAGTTGATGGATGTTATATTACAAGCCCTCGACACCATTAACGAAATGTTTGCGACTATTCAAAATAGAGACAAACCTGAACCTGCAGACCCTCAGTTACTCGAAACTCTCCATATACTTGGTTTACCGCCGACAGAGGCTGAACTAGCCGGTGCAGCATCCCAAAATGAACCAGAGCAACCTCAAGCTGAGTCTGTAGAAGCGAATGATATAGACGAAGAAGACCCATTTGCTTTTGATGAATTGTTTAGTGGTGCACCTAGCGCAGCTGATGCACAAATAGATGAAATTACCGAAGACGAATTTGAAAACCTGCTTGATGAACTTCATGGTAAAGGACAAGGTCCTATTGCTGAAGAAGCAACAGCAAGCGGTGCTGATTTTAGCGGCGATATAACAGATGATGAATTCGATAGTTTATTAGATGAATTACATGGTGTTGGTAGTTTTGGTGCTGTAGCAAACTCAGAACCAGAAAAAAGTAACACTGCACAAGCTCCTGTTGAACATGCTAAAGCAACACCAAGCGATGTGAGTTCATCGTCAGATGATGAAATTAGTGATGATGAGTTTGAAGCGCTTCTTGATGAGCTTCATGGCAAAGGGACTGCTCCTAAATCGACAGAAAGCGCACCAGCTGCAAAACAACCTGAGCCTGTTTCACCGCCAGCTGCAAAACAGCCTGAGCCGGTAAAAAAAGCGGAACCAGCTAAAGCCTTTGTATCAAAACCAGTTGAAAAAGCACCTGAAAAGCCTGCAGCAAAAGCACCTCCTGCACCTAAAAAGGCAGCACCACCCCCAGCTGAAACTACAGTACGTGTAGATACTAAGCGTCTTGATCAAATTATGAATATGGTGGGTGAGCTAGTACTTGTTCGAAATCGCTTAGTGAGTCTTGCCACTAACTCTGATAGCGAGGCCATGGGCAAAGCAATATCTAATCTTGATGTAGTAACTGCTGATATTCAAGGTGCGGTTATGCAAACACGAATGCAGCCAATCAAAAAGGTTTTTGGCCGTTTCCCTCGTGTTGTTCGTGATTTAGCGCGTAGTTTGAATAAAGATATAAATCTACAACTTGTTGGTGAAGAAACTGATTTAGATAAAAACTTAGTTGAAGCGCTTGCCGATCCTCTTGTGCATTTAGTTCGTAATTCAGTCGATCATGGAATTGAAATGCCAGCCGCCCGTGAAGCCGCAGGCAAACCACGAACAGGTAATGTAACGTTATCTGCATCGCAAGAAGGCGATCATATTTTGTTAACCATTAAAGATGATGGTGCAGGTATGGACGCTGAGAAACTCAAAAAAATAGCGATTAGTAAAGGCGTTCTCGATCATGACCAAGCTAGTCGACTTTCTGACACTGAAGCTTATAACCTAATTTTTGCTCCAGGTTTTTCTACCAAAGAAGAAATTTCAGATATTTCTGGCCGTGGTGTAGGGATGGACGTAGTAAAAACTAAAATCACTCAATTGAATGGTTCGGTTAGCATACAGTCTGAGCTAGGTGTAGGCACTATTTTAGAAATAAAAGTTCCTCTAACTTTAGCTATTTTACCTACTCTAATGGTTATTGTTGGGGCACAAACATTTGCCTTACCACTGGCTGGGGTAAGTGAGATATTCCATTTAGATTTAACTAAGACAAATGTTGTTGATGGTCAATTAACAATTATTGTGCGTAAAAAAGCGATTCCGTTATTTTATCTAGAGCATTGGCTAGTTAAAGGTGCAGACCGCTCTCAGCGAAAAGCCCAAGGACATGTTGTTATTGTTCAAATTGGAACGCAGCAAGTTGGTTTTGTTGTCGATTCATTAATAGGCCAAGAGGAAGTGGTAATTAAGCCGCTTGATGCATTGCTTCAAGGCACGCCAGGCATGGCAGGCGCTACAATTACCTCTGATGGTGGTATTGCACTTATTCTTGATGTTCCAAGCATGTTAAAACATTACGCAGGCTAATAATAATGCAGGTATGTAGTGAATACTTACCTGCGCATAAACTTAATAAGAGAGCTAAATGGCCGTTAAAGTTTTAGTTGTTGATGATTCAAGCTTTTTTCGCCGTAGAGTAAGCGAAATACTTGAACAAGATAGCGACATACACGTTATAGGTTTTGCTGTAAATGGCAGAGAAGCTGTAGAAAAAACAGCGCAGCTACGCCCTGACATGATCACTATGGATGTAGAAATGCCCGTGCTTGATGGCATTAGTGCTGTGAAAGAAATAATGGCGAGTAATCCAACGCCGATATTAATGTTTTCGTCGCTAACACGTGATGGTGCAACAGCAACACTAGATGCACTAGATGCTGGAGCAATGGATTTTTTACCAAAAAAATTCGAAGATATTGCGCGTAATAACGAAGATGCTATTAAGTTACTACAAACAAAAGTAAAAGAAATAGGAAGAAGGCGGGCGCCAAGAGCGTTTAAGCCAATCACTACAAGTAAACCAGTAGAAAGAGCAACGTCTGTACGCTCTAGTTTTTCAGGGGCTAGCACTGTAAAGCAGCCTGATAGAAGCTTTCAACGTGCTGAGCCTGCAAAAGCTCACTCAAATAATGCGTCAATACGAGCAAGTGGTAAACACTACCAACTTGTCGCAATAGGTACATCAACAGGGGGACCTGTTGCACTACAAACTATTTTAACTCAGTTACCTGCAAATTTTCCTCACCCAATTTTACTTATTCAACACATGCCTGCTGCGTTCACGCCAGCATTTGCTGCACGTCTAAATGGATTGTGCCAAATTAAAGTAAAAGAAGCTCAGCAAGGGGATCGTTTACAACCTGGAACGGCTTACTTAGCGCCAGGTGGTCAACAAATGATGGTTGAAGGGCGCGGCTCAAATAGAACACTGCGTGTATTTGAAGATAATAGCGAACGCATAAGTTACAAACCTAGTGTAGATGTTACTTTTGCTAGTGCAGCAAAGGCTTATCAAGGTGATGTGCTGGCAATTGTTTTAACAGGGATGGGCGCTGATGGGCGTGATGGTGCGCGGATGTTGAAGCAAACTGGTGCCACAATTTGGGCTCAAGATGAAAAAAGTTGCGTAGTGTATGGTATGCCACAAGCGATCGCAAACGCAGGACTTGCAAGTGAAAATTTAGCACTTGATGATGTTGCTATGAGAATTAAAAGAGAGATTGGGTGTGGATAAGCTCTCAATACTTGGGTTAGTCGTCGCGCTTGGTGCAATAGCTATTGGTTATTCTTTAGAGGGTGGCGTTGTTTCAGCTCTTTTTAATGGGCCTGCATTAATTATTGTTTTAGGCGGCACGATTGGTGCGGTTATGCTACAAACCTCTGCCAGTACATTTAAAAAAATGCTGAATATGAGTAGCTGGGTTTTTGTTGCTCCTCACTATGATATTGACGAAGCGATAGAGCAAGTTAAGCGCTGGTCCCATAAAGCTCGACAAGAAGGTTACTTAGCGCTTGAAAACGAAGCACTAACACACTCAGATGCTTATGCTGCAAAAGGTTTAAGCTTACTGATTGATGGCTGTTCAGAGCAAAAGCTGCGCGACACACTCGAAATTGATTTACTACTTGAACGTGATCGCTTATTAGAAGCGGCTCGTGTTTATGAAGCCATGGGAGGTTACAGTCCTACCATTGGGATTTTAGGAGCTGTGCTTGGATTAATTCAGGCAATGTCTTTTATTACTGACCCACAAATGTTGGGCGCAGGTGTTGCAACTGCTTTTATAGCGACAATTTACGGAGTTGGACTCGCTAATTTACTGTTTTTACCAATGGCAAATAAGCTTAAACAGCGAGTTGAGCAAAAAATGCTATACCATGAAATGCTTGCTGAAGGTGTGATTGCTATAAGCGTTGGCGAAAGCCCTATGAATATAGAATTAAAGCTTGAAGCTTATCGTGTTGAGCGCCCTAATTTAGTGGATGTGTAACTATGCTGCGTAGGCGCCTTCGTCATTCAGCTGCTAAAGACCAACACACAGAGCGTTGGCTTGTGTCGTATGCTGATTACATGACCATAATGTTTGCCTTTTTTGTAGTGCTATACGCTATTGCCATTAATAAAGAAGAAAGCTTTCAGGTTTTATCTGACTCACTTGAACATGTTTTTGATAAGTCTGCACGCCAATTTTCGCAGCAAGGTGAAGGTGTTAACGGCAATGGAATTTTGACCGATAGAGTGACGCCAGAGCAGGAAGTTCTTTATGGCGAAAGTATTCAAAAGCAAGAGCAAGGTCCTGAGCTTCTTGATGGGCAAAGTGATACAAGTAATATTCAACAAAAGTACTTAGGCAAACCACTTGATAGCCTTTTAATTAAATTACAGTCAGCACTAATTGATGAAATTCGTGATGGCGAGGCTAGCTTAGAGCTTAACCAAGATTGGTTGATTATAGAGCTTAGTTCTGGAATGTTGTTCTCAAGTGGAAGCTCAGTTGCGCACTCAAGAGCAAAGCAAGTAGTTAAAATAGTTAAAGATATTATTGCTCCTGTAGATAACTATGTACGAGTGCGCGGTTATACTGACGATGAAACTATTCGTAATGAAATTTTTCGCTCTAACTGGGAACTGTCGGTTGCTAGAGCTACCTCTATTTTAGTGGAGCTTGAGGCATTAGGTATTAACTCGGCGAGAATGGCTATAGAGGGATATGGTCAATACTCTCCGTTTGCAGATAACAGTACCGCCGAAGGGCGAGCTGAAAATCGTAAAGTTGTAATTGCACTTTCTAAGTATGGCCTACCACCTAAAAAAGAAGTTAAAAAAGGTGAGCAAGAAAGTGAGCCTGAAGCGGTAGAGCACGAAGTCGAGCTACCGTCGGACGACGATACTATAAAAATAATTCGATTGCCTCATGGTGGTATTCGCATAACCACACGCAATGAACAGTAATTAGGATAAAATGTGAAGATTTGGACTGTCGCAAATCAAAAGGGAGGGGTTGGAAAAACAACCACTGCTGTTAGCCTTGCTGGTATTTTAGCTTTGCAGGGTAAACGTGTGCTGCTTATAGATACCGATCCTCATGCATCACTCACATATTACTTTGGTATAGACTCTGAAGACTTAGAAGTCAGCGTGTACGATATTTTTGCACGTGGTACGAATATGCAAAGCGAAGAAATACTCCAAGCATTATGTCCATCAACTCTCGAAAACCTAGATATTTTACCCGCAACAATGGCCATAGCCACGCTTGATAGAAGTATGGGTAATAAAACGGGAATGGGACTAATATTAAAAAAAGCGCTTGCAAAAATCAGTGAACATTACGACTATGCCATTTTAGATTGTCCTCCTGTTTTAGGTGTGTTGATGGTTAACGCTTTAGCCGCCAGTGAGCGTATTTTAGTTCCGGTACAAACTGAGTTTTTAGCGCTTAAAGGGCTGGATAGAATGATGCGTACAATGGAATTAATGCAAACCTCTCAGGCGAAAGATTATCAATACACTATAATTCCTACTATGTATGATAAGCGTACTAAAGCATCGTTAGAGGCATATAAAACATTACAAAATACATATACCAATAAAGTATGGCCGGGTGTCATTCCGGTGGATACTAAGTTTAGAGATGCAAGCTTAGCGCAAAAAGTGCCAATAGAATTTTGCCCCCGCTCGCGTGGTGTATATGCATACAAAGCTCTATTGGAGTATTTAATTGAACAAGGTTAATGAATGAGTAAGCAATTATTTGCTAATGAAAAAGTAATGAAACAATACCTAGGGGCTTTGCTTTGTGAAGACGAGCCTGTAGATAGCCTTGAGCCAGTAGCAAAGTTACTCGAGCAGCTACCAGATGGCACACAGCCTGAGCAAGTTCATTTAAAACCTAAAGAGCAATTAAAAGCAGCAGAAAAAGTATTCGATCAAGATTTACTCGCTTCAGATGTAGTGCCAATATCTGATACCGAAAATGTTAGTGAGGTTGTTAGTAACGACAATGTAGAAACAACCACTACCGCACTTGAAAGTGTTGAGCCGCAGCTTTCAATTGATGGTAAGGCTGATTATTTTGAAGGTGAGTTTCAGGCGTTATTTTTTGAAGTGGCAGGGCTCACACTTGCCGTGCCATTAAAGGCATTAGGTGGTATTCATCAATTAGGTGAAGTAAATCATTTGTTTGGTAAACCTAAGTGGTTTAAAGGTGTCATGCTTAACCGAGAGGAAAAACTCAACGTTGTTGATACCGCTCGTTGGGTAATGCCAGAGAAGTACGATGAAAAATTAGAAGCGTCATTAGACTATCAATATTTAATTACACTAGGCGATAGTCAGTGGGGCTTATTAGCTGAAAAGCTGATAAATAACATTACATTGAGTAAAGAAGATGTAAAATGGCGTACCAACCAAAGCAAGCGTCCATGGCTTGCGGGCGTTATAAAAGAAAAAATGTGTGCTTTAATTGATGTAGACAACTTAAATATATTATTAGAGAAAGGCTTAGACAGCCGTCAGTAGTAATGACCATTACGGGGTAATAGCATGAATCAAGATAAATTACTGTCAGCAAATAAAAATGCAGATAATAATGATGAAATTTTACAGTGGGTTACGTTTAAGCTTGAGGAAGAAACCTACGGCGTAAATGTAATGCAAGTACAAGAAATACTTCGTTATACAGAAATTGCTCCAGTACCTGGTGCGCCTTCTTATGTTATTGGTATTATTAACCTTCGCGGTAACGTGGTAACGGTTATTGATACTCGCTCTCGTTTTGGCTTACCAGCAGCTGATACTACTGATAATTCTCGAATTTTGATTATTGAAGCAGAAGAGCAAGTCATTGGTATTTTAGCCGATAGCGTATCTGAGGTTGTTTATCTGCGAAGCTCTGAAATAGACAGTGCTCCTAATGTGGGTACTGAAGAAAGTGCTAAGTTTATTCAAGGTGTTTGTAATCGCGATAATGAATTACTTATATTAGTTGATTTAAATAAACTACTTAGTGATGATGAATGGGATGAGTTAAGCGATATATAAGCTTTACCAAATAAATTATGCTGTTACTTAGTATAGCTATATCGGCGCTAGCGGTAGGTCTTATATCGCTGGCGTTAATTATTGCATTAAAAAATAAACACACTGCAGAAATCGATGCCATTTCGCAGCAGCTTAAAGAATCATCTGAGCAAACTCATATTTTAAGAAGTGAAGTGTCAGAGTTAAGAACCGGATTGCTGAGTATTGGTAAGCGAGTACTTGAAGTTGAACAACAAAACCAAGACTTAATTCAGCAACAAGCGGCTCAAAAGTACGATGATCCCGATGCTAAGATCTACTCTCGTGCTGTGAAAATGGTTGAACTCGGTGCTGAATTAGATGAAGTTATACGCGAATGCGAATTACCAAGAGCTGAAGCTGAATTACTTTTTTCACTACATAAACAAAAAGGCGCATAGCGCCTTTTTAACACACACATATACTACTTTCTAAAAACTATATCTAACACCAAACATTGCCACTACAGGGTCTAGCTCTACCGTTGAGGTAAGTGCTTTTGCACCATTAGCGTATACCGTCGCATCAGTATCAATATCCATCAGCGATACCATGGCGTGCAAGCCCCAGTTTTTATCAATTTTATAGTTAGCGCCTACTTGAGCTACAAAGCCAAAAGAATCATCTAATTTTACTTCTACATCATCTGTGCCCAGTGTTGTTTTAAGAGCTTGAGATGGCTGTTCGTCAAAAAATGCAGTGTAGTTTATACCTACACCTACAAAAGGTCTTAGCGCATAACTCGTATCTAAAAAGTGGTATTGAGCGACAAGTGAAGGTGGTAATTGTTTTATATCCGCAATTTTATTACCAGCCAAACCACCAGCGCCGTTTACATCATGAGAAAATGGTGTAGCTGCTATAAGTTCTAGCACCCATTTATCGTTAAATGCGTAATCGATAGTAATACCTAATTGTGTATCTGAATCGCCTTTAAGGCCCAATGTTGGCGCTTCGTTAATTGCTGAGCTGCTGTTGTCAGGGTTAACGTTAATAGCGCCAACATTTACGCTAAAGTTAGCGTGTGCAGCAGGAGAGAGTGCTAGTAAAGAAGTAAGTAATGCAATGCTAATTTGAGTTTTCATGCTGTTCTCCGAGAACGACTTTTTAATTGCCGCTATTATTGACGAATAAAAAATTTAAAAAACTGTTCTAGATCAAAGTTTCAAAAATGTTTGAACCTTGTGAAGCACTTTATTGATTTAGATTAATTTTAGCGTTATTCGTTAATCGCAAATATTGACATTTTATTTTACTCATCGTCACAAGAATGTATTAGGGCTGACATAGGGGAGTCATGAAACCACGTTTTAATAAAAGCTCCTTAGGCCACATAGTATGTTTAATATGTTTTTAGCGGCACTTGAATCACAAATAAAACACACAGATAGTAAAGCCGATGTTGTAGAGTACCTACAGACGCTCATTCGCTTTAAATCAGTAACACCTGAGCAAGCGGGTGCAATAGATTGGCTAATTAAGCAATTAACAGAGTTGGGCTTTAATTATGAAAAATTTACTATAAATGGCGTAACAAACTTAATAGCGAGTATTAAGTTTAAAGAGGGTCCGAGCATTGCTTTCTCTGGCCATATTGATGTTGTACCAGCAACAGGTGACGCGTGGTTAAGCCCTCCTTTTGAAGGTAAAATAGTAAATGGTGCTATTTTTGGCAGAGGCGCTGCTGATATGAAGGGCGGTGTAGCGGCGATGTTAAGCGCTACAAAAAATTTAATTACTAATACATCTACAAAAGTAGGCACACTTTATTGGCTTATTACGTCTGATGAAGAAGGTGAAGCTGAGTTTGGCTCTTTAGAAATAGTAAATAGGCTAATTAGTCAAGGCATAGTATTAGACGGTTGTATTGTAGGAGAGCCTACAAGCTCAATACAAGTTGGCGATACAATTAAAAACGGACGCCGTGGCGCGCTCTCTGCGCGTATAACCGTAAGAGGTAAGGCTGGGCATGTCGCGTATCCTCAAAATACACTTAATGCCGCGCATTTGGGCGCAAAAATAGTAAATTTGTTAAGTGAGCAAGTTTGGCTTCTAGATGAAGCAAGCTCTAAAACAACACTGCAAGTAACCGGTATAAATATAAATAACGTGGTTGATAATTTAGTACCTAGTGAGTGCGAAATCACATTCAATGTACGCTATAGTCACGGTTATAACAGTACGGCTGTTAAAGCATTATTACTAAATACATTAAATGAATTTTTAGAGAAAATATCTATCACATGGGAGCGTCCATGCGAGCCATATTACACCAGCGCTAATACTAACGGGTGCTTAATAGCGCAAGTAGAGGAGGCCATTTATGAGCAAACAGGCAGTTACCCTCTTTTAAGTACCAGCGGTGGCACATCAGATGGGCGTTTTTTTTCAAATAACCATACCCAAGTAATAGAGTGTGGTGTACTAAATAAAACGATTCACCAAACTAACGAACATGTTTCAATTAATGATTTAATTAAGATTGAGGGTATTTATACTAATCTATTATCGCGTATTTTTATAAACGAAAACTAACAGCGAGCACATGCTCGCAGTTAAGTTAATGCTAATTAGCCTAGGTAACGCTTTGCTTTGTTGTCTTTCACGTTTTGCATATCTACGAGTACTAGTCCATCGATACAATTATTAAAATCGGGATCGATGCTAAAGCTTAAAAATTTTACCCCGCCAGGCTTACAAAGCTCAGTATATTGTTTAAATAAAGTAGGTACTTGCACACTCATATTTGCAAGAACGTGTTTAAGCTCAACAAAGTCTTCTTTTACGTCGTTACCGCTAAAAACATTATTACATTGTATGAGCTCTTGCTCGCTAGGCTTAAACTCATTATTAGGGCTTGCAAGCGCTTCATCAGTTTTATAATAGTGTTGGTAATAATGAATTAACATGGCTTTTGCTTGATCTGGTAACGTATTTGGAACGCTTACAGCGCCAAATAAATAACGGTATTGCGGATAGTTTTTTACAAAAGCACCAATCCCATACCACAGATAATCTAAGCTTTTTCGCCCCCAATATTTAGGTTGTACAAAGCTTCTGCCTAACTCTATGCCTTGTTCTAAATAAGGTTTCATAGCATCGGTATAGCTAAATAAGCTGTCGGTGTATAAACCTTCTCTCCCATGTTTATCTATAATGTCTTTTGCACATGCAAGCCTATAAGCACCTACAAGTTCTAACTGGGTGGGATCCCAAAGTACCAAATGTTGATAGTCCATATCATATTTATCTATGTCGCGGCGTTTACCACTTCCTTCACCCACGGCTCTAAAGGCAATTTCTCTAAGGCGCCCAAGCTCTCTAAAAATAGGTGAACTACCTGTATATTGGTATAGGTGGATATGCATACCATCTAAGGTTTTACCCAGTAACTTACATTGTTCTATGGCTTTTTTAAGCTCTTTTCTGCACTCCGGCACTGCAATAGGAGTTTGTGTTTTTAGTGGTAATGTTTTTTTAGTGGTAAGGCGATATAGCTGCTTGCGAATTAGGTTTACAACCTCTTTGTCTTTTAAGTTTTCTATTAAATATGACTCTGGAGGGATTGAGGCACCTATTTCAAACTCTAATGATTTTTGACGTTGCTTAAACATTTCTTTTACTAATAGCAAGCTAGCCAAAGGCTTGTAAATCATCGAAGTGCCATAAAACAGAGGACTGTTCTTAGCTTTAATATAAATAGGTAGAATAGGGCAGTTAGCTTTTTTTGCCATGCGTAAAAAGCCACTATTCCATTTGCAGTCCTTTATACCGGTTGGCCCTAAACGAGATACTTCACCAGCAGGAAAGATGAGCAAGGCTCCCTCGCTTTTTAAATGATTTTGTATGTTGTTTAGCTCTTGTTTTTTACTCATCCCAGATAAGTTATCTACAGGCAGTAAAAGAGAGTGCATCGGCGTTACCGACATTAGCATACGGTTAGCTACTACTTTTAAATCTTGCCTAACACCTGAGAGTACTTTAATGAGCGCTAATGCGTCTAATGAGCCAATAGGGTGGTTAGCAACAATGACTAACTTATCTTCTGTTGGTATATGCTCTATTTGCTTTGGTTTATAACGAGTATCAAAATTGAGCTCATCAAGCACTTGCTCAACAAACTCTAATCCTTGTAGGTGAGGATATGCATCGCCAAAAGCAACAAACTCTTGTTCATGTAGCAAATAACCAAGGCCTTTTTTTACTAACCCTTTTACCTTTGGAGAGTTATCTAGTTGTGGTAAATTTGCAGCAATTACTTTATCAACACTTATCATATTAACCTCATCTTCAATTTGGCCTATTCGCCATACCTATAAGATTAAAAAAAGGGTGTGACAATTACTTTGCAGTTGTGTGACTTTTTAAAGTGTTAGTTTATAAACTTTGTATTGCTAGGAGAATTTATGTCGGTATTAGTGGCTATAACTGGACGAGATAACACAAAACTGATAACCAAGTTACAACAGCGTTTGCCCAATACCCTGATAGAGCAATGGCCCGCGTGTAAAAATGTAGAAGGTGTTGAATTTGTACTTGCTTGGAATGCACCTGAGGCTATGTGGCAACAGCTACCTAATTTAAAAGCTGTGTCGTCATTTGGTGCCGGTGTAGATAGTATAGATTTATCACTTTTAAATGATAAGGTGGACGTTGTTCGTATTGTTGATGAGCAACTTGCAGAGGATATGGCTGAATATGTGCTAACACATGTGTTAGCTCAAAAGCTTCGTTTAAAAGAGTATTACCTAAAACAAGCGCAGCAAACGTGGAAACCAAAACGCGCATTCAAAAATAAGCATGTTGGTATTCTTGGCTATGGAGAGCTAGGCAAAGCATGTGCACAAAAACTTATTAATAATGGCTTTAAGGTAAGTGCGTGGGCACAAAGTGGTAAAAATGTAACTGGTGTAGATATTTTTTACGCTGAGCAAGGCCTTAGCAATATGCTTCCTAACGTTGATTACTTAGTGTGTTTACTTCCTCTTACACAGGCAACGCAAGGTATTATTAATGGCTCCTTGCTATCTAAATTACCTGAACATGCTGTAGTTATTAATGTGGCTCGAGGAGGACATGTCGTAGAACCAGATTTATTAAACGCCTTAAATAATAATACTTTGCGCGGCGCAACGCTTGACGTATTTGAGCAAGAGCCGCTAGCACAAGAACATCCATACTGGTGCCATCCTAAAGTTACTTTAACTCCGCACTGTGCAGCATTATCTGATATTGATAGCGTAATAGATCAAATAGCAAAAAATGTTGAATGCTTAAATCAGGGCGTTTCACTTAATAATACAATAGATAGAACTAAAGGTTATTAAGAGATAGCTAATTAGTTTAAAAAACAGCTTGTTAACATTTGTAATTTTTATTAGTGTAAAGCTGTTCTCACTAATAAAAATTACAAAGAGGGTGTTATGAAATCGAGTCAAAGTGGCGTTAAATTAAGCCTAGTTATCATTTCTATTGTAGTACTTGGCGTTTCTGCTTGGTTTAATCAGGCTAATGCCGAAGATATCCCTTCAAAAGTTCAAACCAAGGAAGAGTTAACGGTAGCGGATTAACCCCGCTTACTGTGTATTTCTCGGTTTTCGTTTTTCTTGTCTTCACTTTTTTTAAGTAATACATAAGTAGCACCGCTTCCACCGTGGTGCCTAAGTGCGGTATGAAAAGCCAATACTTGAGGCAACTCTTGTAGCCACTTGTTTACATAGCTTTTTAAAATGCCTGGTTTAGCTTTATTTTTTATGCCGATCCCGTGGCGTATTAATACAACACGTATATTTCGCTGGTGACAATCAGCAATAAAGCTAAATAAAGTGTTACGTGCGTTTTTAAGTAATTGCCCATGGAGGTCAAGCGTGGCATCTACTTGGTATTTAGCTAAACGTAAGTTTTTGAAAACCGCACTTTGTACGCCATCTTTTTTAAAGCTTAATATAGCGAGTGGGTCTAATATTTCAACATGCTCAGATTGTAAGTAATTTTCATCATTTGCTAGATTAGTTTGTGCTGCTTTACGTTTTTCTTGTTGGGCTAGGGTTGCACTGTGGCTATTTGAAATGGGAGTAACAGTATCGTGGTTTATTGGTTTTACATCTTCCATAGAAGATAAAAATAAATCAAAGTCAGATAAAGGCATAGTAAGACCTAAATTTAGAATAATACGTAATAAATTTTATCTCAGTTCATTGTGAACCCCAAACTTTAAATTTTAATATAAAAAAGCCCAGCAATGCTGGGCTATCAAATATTCTAAGGAGAAGTTGTTAATTTGGGGTTACGTTAAACTGCCCAAATGTATAAACTTTAAACAAGTAAAAAGTGTTGATCAACACTAAACTCATATTTGAAATAACACTCGACGACATAAGATCTAAGCTAAATGATAAGAATAACAAACCACAAGCACTAATGGCGGCAATGCGCAGCAGTGTTATCTGGTTAATAAAGAATGCACCTAAACCTAGTGCAAGTAGTGTCGTGTTTAAAAGCCAATCTAGCTCGTTTAGCATGGTCGTTTCAATAGTTCAGTTGTTGAAAAAAGGAGCGCCATTATGTTGATCTTTTGCACACCTTTCAACCAAGTAATTTTAAATTTTCAGATTAGTTTTTTTAATGCTAAAAGTAACTGCCTATTGCAGCAAATAAACCATTGTCAGCTATCACTTGATACTTTTGGCAGCTTTGTGGTTTTTGTAAATCACTGCATAAATAAAGGGATTTACGCTTAGAATCAAGCTGTGGGTGTAAGTTTGAATCAATAAGCATTGCGCCTTTACCAAAAACACCTGGCCAATAAATACTTTCACTTACCATCCCTAATTTTTTATAGGTGAGTAAGGTCGGTTTTGGAAACGCTAAAATAATCACCGCTATAACTGCAAGTGTTATAAATAACCCTTTTTTAGGTTTGGTGTGTTTGCATTTATCATCGAGAGTTTGTGCATTTGCGTTATTTGTTTGTGGACGCTGGGTTGAAGGCTGAGGCTTTCTTTTTTGGGGTGTTTTTTTTCTTGCTGGTGCTTTACCAAGCAGTGATTGTTTATTTGGTGTTTTAGACATAAAGCAAATCTGGCCTTTTTGGCGTAGGTCTCTATAATTAAATGAATAAATTTATGTATCAATATGATAACTTAAAGTTAGCTTATAGCCTACGAGGAATAAAGATGAATACGCAGCTATCAATTTTAATTGTAGATGACGTTAGCACGGTGCGTAGTTTTTTGAGCCAAACGCTCATGCACTTAGGGATAGACAATGTAAAGGAAGCATCTACGGCCTCGCAATGTATTAGTGAGTGTCAGGCTGCCAATTACGATATGATTTTTTTAGATATTGAATTACCAGATGGAGATGGTAAAGATTTGATTTCGCAAATCAATGAATTAAGCCCAGAGACAAATGTGGTGATGGTATCTGCACATTCAGGTGTTGATAACGTAAAGGATGCAATAGATAAAGGCGCTAAAGGGTTTGTTGTAAAACCATTTACACCTAAAAAAATAGCGGCAATGTTGAAGAAGTTTTACCCAGATTTAGAAAATGCATAAGCAAGTTAAGTGCAGTTAAAATTAAAGCAAAAAAAAAACCGGCAAATGCCGGTTTTTTATATTCTACAAAAACAAATTATAGCGCTTTAATTTTAGCGGCAATACGGCTCTTATGACGAGCTGCTTTGTTTTTGTGAATTAGACCCTTAGTTGCGTAACGGTCTAGGATAGGTGTAGCAACAGAAAAAGCTTGCTGTGCAGCTTCTTTATCGCCAGCTTCAATAGCAACAATTACTTTTTTGAAGTAAGTGCGCATCATTGAACGACGGCTTGCGTTGTGCTGACGGTTTTTTTCGCTAGTGATAGCGCGTTTTTTTGCAGACTTGATGTTAGCCAAGGTTTGCTCCTAACAATCTTAAATAAAGCTTAAATTAAAGGCCGTGGAATATGCCTGTTTTTATCATGAATGTCAATGTAAATTTAACAATCCAAGAAAAACTGCTCCTTATAACGAACATCAATTTGCCGCTTTAGCAGTTAATATCGATATTGTAACAAAGCACAGACTCCCAGCCTAGTGCTTTAAAGCGATTTATAAAAAAGACTGTGGCATAATTGCCCATATTAGGGATTTTTAAGTGGGTTTAAGGTGTCAAAAGGTTTATTTCGCTCAGGTATGATTGTGAGTTGTATGACTATGATTTCACGTATATTAGGGCTAGTACGAGATGCAGTAGTTGCAAATTTATTAGGGGCCAGCGCCGCTGCCGATGTTTTTTTATTTGCTAACCGTATTCCTAATTTTTTACGACGTTTGTTTGCCGAAGGTGCCTTTGCACAGGCGTTTGTACCTGTTCTTAGTGAAATTAAAGAGCAACAAGGTGATGACAAAGTTAAACTTTTTGTGGCGCAAGCTGCCGGTACGCTCGGTACAATTTTACTTATAGTAACCATATTTGGTGTCGTTGCTTCACCGGTAATTGCGGCCTTATTTGGTACAGGTTGGTTTATAGATTGGTGGCAGGGTGGCCCAAACGCTGAAAAATTTGAACTTGCTAGTTCGTTATTAAAGTTAACTTTTCCGTATTTATTTTTTGTGAGCTTAGTTGCGCTTAGTGGTGCAGTAATGAACGTTTATAACCGCTTTGCAGTCGCTGCTTTTACGCCCGTTTTACTTAATATATCAATAATCAGCTGCGCCATCTTTTTACATGATAAGTTTAGTGTTGGTGCATACGCTCTAGCTATAGGCGTATTTGTCGGTGGTATTGTGCAATTGTTATTTCAATTGCCGTTTTTATATCGCGCAAAAATGTTGGCGCGCCCGCGTTGGGCTTGGCAAGACGAAAATGTTAAAAAAGTTCGTAAGCTTATGCTTCCTGCATTGTTTGGCGTATCGATAAGCCAAATTAATTTATTACTAGATACCATGATAGCCTCACTATTAATGACAGGCTCTATAGCATGGCTTTATTACTCAGATAGGCTAATAGAGTTTCCGCTTGGTTTGTTTGGAATAGGTATTGCGACGGTTATTTTACCCGCACTCTCTAAATTGCACAGTAGTAAAAAATTGAGCGATTTTCAGCATACGTTAGATTGGGGTGTGCGCTTTGTAATATTTTTAGGTATACCAGCAATGGTTGGCCTAATGATAATTAGCCCACTTATAATTACGGTGCTATTCGATCATGGTGCTTTTAAAGAAGACAGTGTTGATCATGTAAAAGCGGTAAGTTTAGGTGTTGTTGCTTACTCTGTAGGGTTAGTTAGCTTTATGCTGATTAAAGTGCTCGCGCCTGGTTTTTATTCCCGTCAAGATACTAAAACGCCTGTACGCATTGGTATTATAACCCTAGTGCTAAATATGGTGTTTAACATTATGTTGGCCCCTTTTATAGGTTACTTAGGGTTAGCCCTTGCTACATCAATGTCGGCCAGTTGTAATGCATTTTTACTTTACAGGCAGCTTAAAAAAGAAAAAGTTTATCAGTTTTCTTCTATGAGTTTGCGTTTCACTATAAAGTGTATTGTTGCAAGTATAGTTATGGGATGTGTTACATGGTATGTAAGTAGTTACTATTATTGGGCTTCATGGACGTTTATGCAGCAAGTTATATTGTTAATTGCTCTTGTTGCATTAGCGGGAGTTAGCTACTTTGCAATGCTCTTTTTAATGGGCGTAAGACTAAATACGATAAAAAGTGTAGCAATTACTGAATCAAACTAAAAAAAAGATTATAATCGGCAGCCTTGTGGCTTTTCCTTGGTATAAGTCGTAATAATACTCGCTGAAAAAGGCTTTAGGTGGCATGGAGTTAATTAGAGGTATACACAATATTCGAGCGCATCACTTTGGGTGTGTGCTGACTATTGGTAATTTTGACGGTGTTCACTTAGGTCATTCGCAAGTATTAAAAGGTTTGCTAACCGATGCTAAAGCGCACAACTTACCAAGTACAGTGATGCTTTTTGAACCTCAGCCTCAAGAGTTTTTTGCTAAAAAAAATGCCCCAGCAAGGCTTACGCGATTACGTGATAAGTTGCGTTTGTTGAGCGATTTAGGCATTGAACGTGTAATTTGTATTAGCTTTAATCAGCAATTTGCAAATATGCAAGCTGAACAATTTGTAAGCGACATACTTATAAAAAAACTAGGTGTTAAAGCATTAACAGTAGGTGATGATTTTAGATTTGGGCAGCAGCGCAAAGGCAATTTTGATTTACTCGTTAGTATGGGTAATCAGGCGGGAATGGATGTGCAAAGCACAGCGAGTTTTCGCCAGTTAAATGCTAGAGTTAGCAGCACATTGATTCGTGAAGCATTAGCTGCTGGTGATTTAGCCAGTGCAAAAGTTATGCTTGGCCACAACTACGCTATCTCTGGGCGCGTAATACATGGCTGGAAAAGAGGCCGTGAGCTTGGTTTTAGAACAGCAAACATAGCGCTTAAACGCCAAGTTTGCCCTGTTAATGGTGTGTTTGCTGTGCAAGCTACAATTGCAGGTAAACAAATTTTTGGGGTTGCAAATATAGGCAACAAACCCACATTTAATGGAACACGTGCACTTCTAGAAGTTCATCTTTTTGATTTTGCACAAGACATTTATGGACAATTTATGCACGTGGAGTTAATACAAAAACTCCGCGACGAGAAAAAATTCGAGACATTAACACAACTCACGGCGCAAATAGCAACAGATGTTGCCGCCGCTAAGCAGTGTTTTGGTTTAAATTAGGCAGCCGATAGATACGGAATGTAGGATAAATGAGCGACTATAAACATACTTTGAATTTACCGGAAACACCGTTTCCAATGCGTGGCAATTTGGCACAACGTGAACCAAAAATGCTTAAAGCATGGTATGAAGACGACCTTTACGGTCAAATTCGCAGCGCTAAAAAGGGTAAAAAGACCTTTATTTTGCATGACGGCCCTCCGTATGCAAATGGCGACATCCACTTAGGCCACTCAGTAAACAAGATTTTAAAAGATATTATTGTTAAGTCTAAAACTTTATCTGACTTTGATTCGCCTTATGTACCTGGTTGGGACTGTCACGGTTTACCAATTGAGTTAATGGTTGAGAAAAAAGTAGGTAAGCCGGGTGTAAAAGTGACGGCGAGCGAGTTTCGCGAAAAGTGTCGTGCGTATGCTAAAAAGCAAGTTGAAGGCCAAAAGGTTGATTTTAAACGTTTAGGCGTATTTGCAGATTGGGATAAGCCTTACTTAACAATGAATTTTGACTTTGAAGCGAATGCAATTCGTGTGCTTGGTCGTATTATTAAAAATGGTCACTTACACAAAGGCGCTAAGCCTGTGCATTGGTGTACAGATTGTGGCTCTGCATTAGCAGAAGCAGAAGTTGAATATCAAGATAAACAGTCGCCAGCAATTGACGTACGTTTTATTTTTGATGATCAAGACGCAGTAGTAAATGCGTTTGACCTAGCCCAAGGCCATGAAGGCCAAGGTAGTGTTGGAACTGTTATTTGGACAACAACGCCATGGACGCTTCCTGCAAACCGTGCTGTTGCTGTTCATGCCGATCTAGAATATGCGCTTGTACAAGTTGAAGATGAAGGCGCACAGCAGCGTTTAATCTTAGGCTCAGAACTTGTTAAAGATGCAATGGACCGTTTTGGTTTTGATCATTACCACGTATTAGGTTACGTAAAAGGTGCTGTACTTGAAAACTTGCAAGTAGCGCATCCTTTTTATGACTTTAGTGTACCAGTGATTGTTGCTGAACACGTTACTACTGACTCAGGTACAGGTGTTGTGCATACAGCGCCAGGACATGGCCAAGAAGATTTCGTGGCAGGCTTAAATTACAACCTAGAAGTCGCTAACCCTGTTGGCGCAAATGGTGTGTACTTACCTGAGACTGAGTTATTTGCAGGTCAGCATGTATTTAAAGCAAACGCGAGTGTAATTGAAGTACTAAAAGAGCGTGGTGCATTAGTGCATCATCATGCACTTACCCACAGTTACCCGCATTGTTGGCGCCACAAAACGCCAATAATTTTCCGTGCTACACCGCAGTGGTTTGTAAGTATGGATCAGGCTAACTTACGTCAAGATTCTCTTAAAGAAATCAAAAATACACAGTGGCTGCCGGAATGGGGCGAAAGCCGTATTTCTAACATGGTTGAAGGCCGTCCAGATTGGTGTATTTCGCGTCAGCGTACATGGGGTGTGCCGATTGCTTTATTTGTTGATAAAGACACCGGTGCTTTACACCCAAATACCCAAGAGCTTATCGAGCAAGCTGCAGAGCTTGTTGAAAAGGCAGGTATTCAAGCATGGTATGACCTAGAGCCAGCTACTTTACTTGGCGAAGAAGATGCTAAGCAATACATGAAAGTGCAAGACACGCTAGATGTATGGTTTGATTCAGGTGTGTCGCACGCATGTGTAGTAGATGCACGTGAAGATTTAGTTGGCCCAGCCGACTTATACCTTGAAGGTTCTGATCAACATCGTGGTTGGTTTATGTCGTCAATGATGACATCGGTTGCGATTAATGGACATGCACCATATAAGCAAGTACTTACGCATGGTTTTACCGTTGATGAAAACGGCCGTAAAATGTCTAAGTCACTGGGTAATGTTATCTCTCCGCAAAATGTAATGAATAAGCTTGGTGCTGACATTTTACGCTTGTGGGTTGCTTCTACCGATTACACGGCAGAAATGACTGTGTCTGATGAAATATTCAAACGCTCTGCGGATCGTTATCGTCGTATTCGTAACACTAGCCGTTACTTATTAGCTAACTTAAATGGTTTTGATCCTAAAACTGATCAAGTTGCTGTAGATGACATGGTTGAGCTTGATAAGTGGATTGTTGGCCGTGCAGCACAGTTACAAGACGAGATTTTAGCCGCTTACGATAGCTACCAAATGTTATTAGTAACGCAAAAGCTAATGAACTTCTGTACCGGTGAACTTGGCTCATTTTACTTAGATGTAATTAAAGACCGTCAGTACACAGCTAAAAGCGATAGCCATGCACGTCGTTCTTGTCAAACTGCGCTTTACCATATTGCAGAAGCTATGACGCGCTGGATGGCGCCAATTATGAGCTTTACAGCACAAGAGATCTGGGAAGCCTTACCAGGCGAGCGCAGTGATTACGTATTTACATCAGTATGGTATGACGGCTTACAAGCACCAACGAGCAGTCAGTTTAGTAACGATGATTGGCAAGCAATTTTAAATGTACGCGATGAAGTTAACCGCTTATTAGAAGCTGCACGTAAAGAAGAAGTAATTGGTGCAACACTACAAGCAACAGTTAATTTATTTGCGGATAAAGACCTTGCAAGCACACTTGCTTCACTAGGTGATGAGCTTCGTTTTGTATTGTTAACATCAGCAGTAAACGTTAAGCAGGTTGATAGCCAACCAACAGATACGCAAGCAACAGAAATTGAAGGTTTATACATTAGTGTTGCAGCAACAGATGCAGCTAAGTGTGAGCGTTGTTGGCACTATAGCGACGATGTAGGAACTGATCCTGCTCATCCTGAAATTTGTGGCCGTTGTGTAAGTAATGTTGATGGCGAAGGTGAAAAGCGTCAATTCGCTTAGGAGCTTTACTCAGTGAGCAAACTAGCCCAAAAAAGTGGTTTAGTGTGGCTTTGGTTAAGTCTATTACTGTTAGTAATAGACTTTGCCAGTAAAACACTAGTTGTGAATACCATGGCTTATCAAGAGTCTATAAATTTACTGCCTGTTTTTAGTATTACTTACGTACATAACTATGGCGCAGCCTACAGCTTTTTAAGTGAAGCAGGTGGTTGGCAACGTTGGTTTTTAAGCTTTATAGCTATTGCCATTAGTGGGTTACTTGTTTGGTGGCTTAAGCGATTACCAGCGACCAACAAAATATTGTGCAGTGCTTATGCGTTAGTACTTGCAGGCGCAATAGGTAACTTATATGACCGTATAGCTTATGGTTATGTAATTGACTTTATTCATGTGTTTTACGATAAGTCACATTTTCCAGTATTTAATATTGCTGATTGCGCTATTTGTATTGGTGCCGCGTTATTATTATTTGATGCCTTTACAGGCGAAAGTCCTAAGGAGCATAAAGCATGAGCCAAGCTGTAATTGGTGAAAACTCGCAAGTTATTTTTCATTTTTCTATTAAGTTAGAAGATGGCTCTGCCGCAGACTCTACAAAGGTTCATAACAAACCTGCAAAATTAACAATGGGTGATGGTAGCTTAACGGCAAACTTCGAAAAGTGTTTATTAGGGTTAACTGCTGGTGAAAGTAAAACATTTGAATTAGAACCTGAAGATGCTTTTGGTCAGCCAAATCCAGATAATATTTACTATGTTGACCGCAGTAAGTTTGGCCCAGAAACACCTGCTCAAGTAGGTGCTATCATTGCGTTTACACAACCTGATGGTACTGAACTTCCTGGGCTTGTTCGAGAAGTGCAAGGGGAGTCGGTTACTATCGATTTTAACCACCCGCTATCGGGTCAGCGCCTAACATTTGAAGTAGATATTATTGAGGTAGAAGGCTAATGGATATTTTATTAGCTAACCCACGTGGTTTTTGTGCGGGCGTTGACCGTGCAATCAGCATTGTAGAGCGTGCTTTAGATATTTTTGAAAAGCCAATTTATGTTCGTCACGAAGTGGTACATAACCGCTACGTGGTCGATGGGCTAAAAAGCCGTGGCGCAGTGTTTGTTGAAGAGCTTGATCAAGTACCTGACGACAGCATTGTAATTTTTAGTGCTCATGGTGTATCGCAAGCGGTACGCTCTGAGGCGAAACGCCGTGACTTAAAAGTATTTGATGCAACATGTCCGCTTGTAACTAAAGTTCATATGGAAGTTACACGCGCTAGCCGCAAGGGTATTGAATGTATTTTAATTGGGCACCATGGACACCCTGAAGTAGAGGGTACAATGGGGCAGTACGATAACGATGAAGGCGGGATTTACCTGGTAGAAACCGCGGAAGACGTTATTGCACTCAATGTAAAAAATGCCGAAAACTTATTTTATTGTAGCCAAACAACGCTTTCGGTAGATGATACGGCAGATGTCATTGACGCACTACGAGAGAAATTTCCTGCAATAGATGGCCCTCGAAAAGACGATATTTGTTATGCAACACAAAACCGCCAAGATGCGGTGCGTGATTTAGCTGATAAAGTTGATGTGCTTTTAGTTGTTGGAGCTAAAAATAGTTCTAACTCTAATCGCTTGCGCGAACTTGCAGATAAAATGGGCACAACGGCTTATTTAATTGATGATGCAACTGATGTACAAGAGCAGTGGGTTTCAGAGTCTAAGTCTGTTGGTGTTACGGCTGGAGCATCTGCACCAGAAGTACTTGTACAGCAAGTAATAACACGCCTTAAAGAGCTTGGCGGCAAGCAGGTAGTAGAAAACCCTGGTGAAGAAGAAAACATCGTATTTGCCGTTCCTGTTGAGCTGCGTTAATCTATATAAATTAATTATTTAGATTTCAAGGAGAGCTGTCATGAGCAAGTTGCTTCAATCTGATGCATTGCTTTTTTCAGCTCTTTTTAATGAGCGAGGGGTGCTAGCCTCGCTAGTTGTTACTCAAGTTATAGCTGTTGTATTGGCGTTTGCGCCAAATACCCAAGGTGACATTTGGTTACGCCTTGGGGTTATTAGTTTATTTTTACACTTAACTGTTTTATCAAGCACCTCAGCTCTGTATCTTTTTAAGCGCTTTTTACAAAAGCGAACAGACGTTTTTCAGCTCACGCTATTTTTTACCTCGTTTTTATTATTTACCTGCATATATAGTGTTTTATTTTCTCACTTTGCGTTTGATATAAATAAAGCCGATACCCTTATTTATTTTGTATTGCGAAATTGCCTTACAGTTTTTTTATTAGCCGCTTTGTTTGTACAGTTTTTATTTATCTATACTGAAAAAGAGCAGCAAACGAAGGCACTTTCTCGCGCGGAATTGGACGCTTTACAAGCTAGGATCCGTCCTCACTTTTTATACAACAGCTTAAATACAGCAGCAGAACTTACTCATCATGATGCTGATGCCGCTGAGCAAGCTATTTTAGCCTTGGCAGCTTTATCTCAAGCAGCTATGCGCTCTGGTAAAAGTGTATTACTCAATGATGAAATAACACTGAGTAAGCAATATGTAGCCTTGGAAACGTGGCGCTTTGGAGAGCGTTTAAAGGTTGATTGGCAAATACCGAATGAACTTCCTATATTACATATTCCATGTTTAACACTGCAGCCGCTAATAGAAAATGCGGTATGTCACGGAGTTGAAACAAGCGAAAGTGGCGCAATTATTAATGTTGAGCTGCATATTACTACCGGTTATATAACGATGATTGTTACTAACCCCATCACTATTACTAACAATCAAACTCGGCCTAATAATGGCATGGCACTTGATAATATTCGTCAGCGCTTAAATATTTATTATAAAAATAAAGCTCAGCTTGTCATCACCAATAAAAATGATGTATTTAGAGTAAAAGTAGTTATTCCTAAACATAATACTGAGAGTAGTCTATGAACGTATTAATAGTTGATGATGAACCATTGGCAAGAATGCGTTTAATTCGTTTACTAGCGCATGATAAAAGCATAGTTATTAAAGGCGAAGCCGGTAATGGCAATGAAGCCTTATTACTCATTAAAAAGCACACCCCCGATTTAATATTTTTAGACGTTGATATGCCCGGTTTAAATGGATTACAGGTTGCGAATGAGCTTAATAATTTAGCTTTACCTCCAGCTGTTGTGTTTATTACCGCTCACCCTGAGCATGCTCTTGATGCCCTGCAACTAAGTGCTGCAGGTTATTTAGTTAAACCTGTTACAGAACAATCATTAGTAAAAGTATTAGAGCAGGTTGGGCGCTTGAATAAAGCGCATGTGCAAAAACAACAATCAACAAAAATTAGTTACCAATTAGGGGGAACCATTAAAAGTGTTGAGCTTGACAATGTTTATTATTTTAATGCCCAAGAAAAGTACACTAATATGGTATTTGAAGGCGGGGAAGCATTTATTGAATCCAGCCTAAAGCAACTGGAATCACAGTATCCAGCTCAATTGGTACGAATACACCGAAATACCTTAGTAAATAAAAGCAAACTTTTATCTTTAAATACTCATGGCCCAGGTTTGCATAGTGTAGAGCTTATGGGTTGCAACGATCATTTAACCGTTAGCAGGCGAGAGCTAAAAACAGTAAAAAAGATTTTAAATTAGAGCCTATTATCATCTAGGATTGAGGTTTGCTAAATCTAGGTGGATAACGGCACGAGGTTCCTAGCTCCGGGTTTTTGGGAGCTGTTCTTACGATATCGTCTACTCATGAGAACAACTATATTACATAGGCTCTGACTTATTAAAACTCCAATCATATGACTGTAAATTTAACCTCTAAAGATAAATGGACTTTAGTGCTTATTAACCGTTTATCAACAAATTTAACCGCCTATCCTAGTAATTATTGAAACTAAGTTAGAATGACATAAACTTAGAATCAGATAATTTTTTATTTGGTTCACTATGCAATCTCCTCAAACTAAAACACAAAAAGGCTTCACTTTAATTGAAGTGCTCATTGCGTTTATTATTTTAAGCTTTGGTTTATTAGGTGCCGTAGCGCTTCAAGCAAAAGCTAAACAAGCAAGCTTTGATTCTATGCAGCGAGCCGCTGCTGTAGCGCTAGGTAATGATATTGTGCAGCGTATTCGTGCAAATGATACCGCCCAATTAGTCGCTCTATATACGCAAACATTTAATAGTGAAACTTCAACATCTACCTCGCAAACGTGTTTTACAAATACTTGTACAGCAGCGCAGGTTGCAGCATTAGATCTTGAACAGTGGAAAAGAGCAATCAGAGCGCGTGAAAATACGGGGTCGTTGGACGACGCAACTGTGTGTATAGCCCCAACGGCTGTGGCAGGTTCAGGCGGTAAGGCATTTAATTTAGAAGTGATAGTTTCATGGCAGGGACGGCAGGAGTTCAACGCTAATGATGATACCGCAGCTATAAAATGTGGTACAGCGGATAAAAAACGCCGCTTAGTAGTTTTAACTAGTTACATTTACCTTAGGAGCTAACATGAAGCAAAAAGGTTTTACACTTATAGAGGTTATGATTTCGTTATTTATAGGTGGCCTAATTTTAGGTGGCGTCATGTTCACTTATATAGGAATGAAAGTAACCACTAAGGATACGATGACCATTGGTGAGCTTCAGGAGTCAGGTCGATTAGCCATAAATATAATGCAACGTGATATTGAACAGATTGGCTTTTGGGGAACTTATTATGATGATTCGTTTACATCAGCCAATACAACATCGTTATCGAACCCTAGTGCTGATTGTACAGAGGGGTTAAATAACGGCAGCTTTCCTGATTTAGCGACAGCGAGTAACTTTAGAACTATTTATGCAAAAGTGGCTGATTCTACCAAAGAGTTAAACTGTGCAAATAACCCTATTAAAAATACAGATATCATTCAGTTAAAATTTTTACAAGGTAATCAGCTTGATGCAGGTGATACGCAAGCTGATGAAAACTATTTTATAGCAGAGCAAGAAAAGGCTCAATTTAAACGTGGAGCAATAGGTGCAGGCTCTATAAATGTAAATGCATCTATATGGCCATACAGCCACCATGTTTATTACTTATCAGAGCAAACTTATACAGTAAATAATAAAAGCCTCAAGGTGCCGGCATTAATGAGAAAGCGCTTAGTTGGTGGCAATATTACCACCGAAACTATAATGGAAGGCGTTGAAAATATGCGCTTTGTTTTTGGTCTTGATACAAATAGTGATAGCCGAGTTGATACATACAGAAGTATTAATGATATGGAGCATACAGATTGGGAAAACCGTAAAGGAATCTTAACTGTACAAGTATTTTTATTGATTAGGTCGTTACAAGAAGATCCGGGAGTGACAATTAAAAATCAAACATACACCTTGGGCGAAGATGAGGATAAGCGAGAGCTTTCCTTTACCGATAACTATAGACGCACAGTGTTCACAACCACAATTCGATTGAATAATGTAGGAGCCAACTTATGGCGCATTTAACACAGCTACGAGCTAAACAACAAGGTGTTGTACTAATTACGGCTCTTATCATGGTTATTGCAGTAACGGGTATTGCGGTTACTTTAATGAGCAGTAGTAGTATTGATATAAAAATTACTAATGCTGCACAAGAGCGAGAAGTTGCTGAGAATGAGCTTATCGGAGAGGTTCAAAGAATGATTTCTGACGAGGCAAATAAGGGAGCTGCAAATCAGTTTTTTTTATCGCCTGATGAAGTCACTACTATGGCCGATGCTGGTACAGAAGGCATGGTTATAGCCGAACACGATGAGATGAAAAGCAAAATGGTTAACCTCAATCAGGGCGCTCTTGATTTAGAATGCCCGCGCAGGTTCAATTTTACGGCAGGTATTTCATGCAATATGTTGCAAGTCTCTACCACTATAAAGTATGGCTCTAAAGCAAAGCACGAACTGACCATAGTGACTGGTGTAGCTCAAGAAATGGCTAGCACAAGTAAGGGGATTTAAAATGAAACTTAACAAAATACTTGCCTCATTAATTAGTTTGACGCTTAGTGCATCTGCTTTTGCTGAAGATATAGAGCTGTATGTTAACCATGATGTTGATGTAGAGGAAAAACCCCGCGTATTATTAATTTTTGATACATCAGGAAGTATGGCTTTTTCATCTTCAAACGGAGATAACTGTGGTTATAATAATTTTTTAGGATTGTATAACCTATGTGTGGATAGCCGACTTGCAGCTGCCCAGTTTGCAATGAATAAAGTGGTATCAGATAACGAAGACACTATTGATTTTGGCTTAATGCGTTTTAAGAGCACTACAGGTGGCTACATTGTAAACGGTGTTGGGAGTGACTCTTCAGTAGTACGCAATTCCATAGCGGCTTTGCCAGCTGATGGCGGAACCCCGCTTACAGAGACTTTATGGGAAGCCTATTTATATATTACCGGACAAGGAGTTCAATATGGTCTTGAAGCAACCACACTTGAACGCGATACAAGCGCTGAATTAAGAACCGGTAGCCAGTATACAGAGGTTGAATGTGATTGGGTTTGGAAAGGGCGACGTTCTGGATGGGTATATGAGTGTGAAAATGTAGTAAAAGATAACTACCAATATACTTACATATCCCCTTTTGAAGACAGCGATGCTGAAGCTATACGCTGTGATAATTCAATCAATATCATTTATATGACTGATGGCGACCCATCTGGTGATAATGACAGTGATAGCCAAATTAGTGCCGAGCATGAAAAATACTTTGGTGAAGGACTAAACTGGAATACAGATAGTTACTACAGCAGCTACCTTCACCAAATGGCTAAAATTATTCATGGTACAAGTGATGTAACAGTTGATTTATACCCTTCTACTCCCGATATTCACGAAACAGGTCGCTTATATACCATAGGTTTTGGCTCGGGTATGAGCGCAAGCGGTCAGGAACTTTTAAGGCGTGCAGCCTCTTTAGGTGGCGGTGAAAACTTACCTGCAAGTACCCCCGATGAGCTCTCTAACTCACTAAATAGCGCAATTTCTCGTATTCGTGAAGTAAACGATAGCTTTTCATCTCCCTCAGTAGCAAGTAATAACGTAGACCAAACACGTAGCCGCGATGCTATTTACTTTGCCATGTTCTACCCAGAAACTAACACAAGATGGGGCGGTAATTTAAAAAAATTAAAAGTATCAGGCAGTGAAATAGTCGACTCAGCAGATAATACAGCGCTTGATTCTGACGGTTTAATTGACACCGATGCTAAAACATTTTGGTTACCTGATGGCCAATCTGCCGATGGTAACTTAGTAGCGCAAGGTGGAGTGAATTACCATTTAGCTACATTAACAGGTACCCCAGCAGAAGACAGGCGCAACCTCTACACTGATAAACAAGGCGATATTGTAGATTTTACCACTAATATAGTGAGTGATATTTTAGACTTAGTAACTAATAACCCGATTAGCTTATCCAGTTCAGATATTGAATGGGCTATGGGCATTGATGTTGATGACGAGGATAACGATGGTTCAAATACAGACCAACGCAGCGATATTTTTGGCGACCCTCTTCACTCTAAACCTGTTGCCATAGACTACGGTAACGATGATATACGTATACTTATTGGCACTAACGCCGGCTTTTTACATATGTTTAAAGACGACGATACTAATAACGAAGTAAGTGAAAGCTGGGCATTCATCCCTTCAGACTTGTACGATATTATTCAGCCTTTACGCAACGAAGATACTGGTAAAGTGTATGGTATGGACGGCCCAATCAGTGTTTATTTTAGCGATAAAAGCTTAAATGATGAAGGTGTTAACGATGGTATTGTTGATGCCAGCGATGGCGACGATGTTTGGGCCTTTGCAGGAATGCGACGTGGCGGGAGAAACTACTATGCGCTTGATATCACAAACCCTAATGAACCAAAAAAATTATGGGATAATCCGATTGAAGGGGGTAAAGGCGATTTTACAGAGCTTGCACAAACGTGGTCAAAGCCACAGATAGCTTACATAAAAGCGTTTGGTGATAAACCATTATTAGTATTTGGTGCAGGGTATGATACAAATAAAGACGCTGTTGTAAGAAGTGAAGATTCAGTAGGTCGTGGTATTTATATTGTTGAAGCTGAAACAGGTAAAAAAGTGTGGGCTTTAACGCCTAGTGAGAATGGCTTTAAAGGAAAACACTCAATAGCAGCTAATGTATCTACATTAGATTCTGATTACGATGGCTATATTGATAGAATATATGCAGCTGATACTGGCGGAGATATTTGGCGTATTGATATGCCTGGTAGTAGCACAAGTAATTTTACACACTTTAAACTTGCTGAGTTAGGCAGTTCATTAGCGAGTCAGGATAGACGTTTTTTCTATCAACCACTAGTAGCGCGTACGCTTTATAGTAAAGTAAGTGAAACAACGATTAATGGTGAAACAGTCATTACTCGTTTAGATACACCCTATGATGCAATTGTGATTGGAAGTGGTAATCGCTCTAAACCAACCGGTACAAATGAAGACGATCAGTTATTTATGATCCGGGATGAAAATACAGTAACTAAATCGTTTACTACTTCGCCTACAGCGATTAAGCCAACGGATCTAATGCAAATGAATAGCGACCCATTTGGTAATGCATTAGATGATGTTGATGAATTTGTTGATTTAGAAGTTGATTTAGCTAAATTTAAAGGCTGGCGGTATGAGCTAGGTTCGGGTGAAAAATCATTAGCGGCAGCTACAGTGGTAGGGGGGGTAGCATACTTTACAAGTTTTACGCCATCTTCTGACACGTCAACTGAAAATCAGTGCTCGTTAAGTGGCGGTGGAGGTTCGTTATATGCTTTCCACTTACACTATGGGACCAAAGTGTATGACGATTTGAAATTTACAACTAGTTATGATGTGCCTGATACTCCTCAATTATACTTTGGAGAGGGGCCGTCATGTGCTGATGGGAATGGCGACGGCATGTGCGACGACAACCCAACTATTGAAGTAACACAGGAGAGTCAATTTTATTTAATTGGTCCTGGAATTAAAGGTGAGGATGCGCAAAATCCTATGAAACCTGTAGAGGTAGTAGGCCCAGGCTTAACGGTTGTGGACGGTACAATACAGTTAGTAAATGATTCTGATACAGTAGGATTTGGTTTTAAAACACAGCAAACCTATATCTTTAAACGCGAAGAAAATGATGAAGTGGGTAATTAAGGAATATATATGAGTAAACTAACTCGCGGTTTTACACTAATTGAACTAATGATTGCTGTTGCTATTGTCGGTATTTTAGCAGCAGTAGCGTTGCCTAATTACACTGAGTATGTAAAGCGAGCATCACGAGCTGAGGCTGCTGCTGCATTATTAGATGCAGCAAACAGGGAGGAGCAATTCTTTGTCGATAATCGTGAATATACAGAATCATTTGATGATTTAGGGTTGCAAGATAAAACCGAAAATGGTCATTTTGAATTATCTATAGATGTAGATGATGACGACAATACATTCACCATCACCGCAAAACCTATTGCTGGCGCTGTAAAAGGGGATACTGACTGTAAACAAATTACAATTACAGACACCGGTTACAAAGGCGCTAAAGGCACTAAAGGTAATTCTGATGTTGAATATTGCTGGGGGCGTTAATTTAATTTTTCTGGCATTTATCTGTTGATTTTATACGGATACGCCCAGTTTGACTTACTGATAAAGCCAGCCCCTCCAGGTTGGCTTTATCATTATTGGGGCAATAAATAAAAGTCCCATTTTGAAAGCCATTCAACGAACCATCAGGTCTAAAAGTAATTGCGCTACGAGGGTATTCAAGGCTATCAGCATCATGAACGTCTTCAAATGTACTTAACAGAAGCTCGTCATCATCTAGGGTGGTTGATTTATCATTATCGATAAATAGCGACATTTGCCCGTCCCACTCATCCTTACTACATTGGTTGTCTTTTAAAACACAAAGAGTGACATAGGTTCCATTTTCAATAGCGTAAAGTCGTCCGTAATTAATGTTTCTATGCAGAAGGTTTACGTGGTTATCTAAGCGATTATTTGCTAAAAAATCTGGATAAAACCACATTGAAAGTTGACTGATAATACTCACAATGGCTAACGAAATCATCAGCTCGAGTAGTGTCATACCTTTATTTTTATATATTGTTACCCTCATCCTTGAAGTCCTGAGTTTTAAAATGTATCAACTCAGTGTAGTAAATGATAAAAATATGACAATATAAACTGTGTGTTTTTTAACCGCAGGTTTTGTTTGTATCGCCTACGTAAAAGGCTGTACCTGATTGTGATACGGTTAATGCTTTATTATTTTCATTAGTACTATTAGGACAAAAAATAAAGTCTCCGGGCTTCGTCGTAATTCTACCACTGGTGTTAAAGCGTAAGCGACGATCGTTACCATCAAACGATAACTTATCGTTGTCTGATATTTCTTCCATTGCCCTAAGTAAGGTATCTGTAGCTTTATTGTATTGCCCGTCATTATCTACATCGATAAATACAGCAATAATTTTATCCTCATCCCACTTTGCGTTGCAGTTGAATGTATCTTTATTGTTTTTTATTCGACCTTGTCCTGTAGGACATACAACAACTATTTCATCAGTACTTGCTGCTTGTGAGCGTGCATATGCAATATTTCTTTTTAATTCCAATAAAAAATTTTCCGCTCTGTTTTCCTCAAGCATATCACTGCTATTCCAAAGCGCGATTGATGCAATAATACCGACTATGGCAACGGTGACCATAAGCTCTAAAAGGGTGAATCCATTTTGCTTATTATTCATATTAATCTCATGTACTGCTAATAGTTTAGTATAGCTATTTTTATGAAAATAATTATACCATGGTTGATTGTTTTATCATCAAATTCAATTGCTTTGTTTGCTATGGGCTTCTTGATTGTCTAAAATCGAGGCAACTGAAGCTTTAAAAAGTAATTAATATGAAAAAGATAGAAGCAATTATAAAACCATTTAAGCTTGATGATGTTCGCGAAGCCTTATCTGACGTGGGTATTACCGGTATGACTGTTAGTGAAGTTAAAGGCTTTGGGCGTCAAAAAGGGCATACTGAGCTTTATCGCGGCGCAGAATACATGGTTGATTTTTTACCTAAAGTTAAACTTGATATTGTACTAAGCGATGAAGACGTTGATCGTGCAATTGAAGTGATTGTTAAAACAGCGCAAACGGGGAAAATTGGCGACGGTAAAATCTTCGTGACTGATGTTGAGCGTGTTGTCCGTATTCGTACTGCTGAAGAAGATGAAGAAGCTATTTAATACCAACTTGTATAAATCTTTGATCAATTTAACGAATTAAATTGCACTATAACGTTGTTAAAAATTTTTTATTTAGAACAACTAGGTAAAAAACTTTTGCCTAGTTCTAGCGTAATTTTCTTGACGTTAAATAGACCCCACATATAAGCAGATTGGTATAATGACAATGTGGTATAGAAAAAGGCGCTTTAGTAAGCGCCTTTTTTGTTTATTTATTTCTGCTATTTACCATTCTGGTTTGTTTAGCATGTTCGCTTAGCTCTGTTAAGCCAAGTTTATCGTAGCTCTTTTCCATCATTTCTAAAGCAGGCTCTAAGTAACTGCTTTGCGAATAATGTTCTACAACATACTTGCCTCGGTTAGCGGCTGCTAAATAAGCTTCACGTTCGTAATAGTAAGTTGCTACTTTTAGCTCATAACGCGCCATACGGTTTAAAAGCCACACTAAGCGGCGTTTAGCCTCTGGTGCGTAATCGCTTTTTGGAAAACGCTTAACAAGAGTAGATAAATCTGTAAACGCTACACGTGTACGGTTTGCGTCACGGTCAGCTCTGTCTACGCCAAAGTATTCTTGGAATGCATTTTTATCGGCTTTAATATTTACTAAACCACGCATGTAGTACATGTAATCAAGATCTTTATGATTTGGGTTTAACCGAATAAAGCGATCGATTGTTGCAAGTGCTTGTTCAGTATTACCTGATTGGTAATGTGCATATACCAAATCCATTTGTACTTGTTTAGAGAATGGGCCAAACGGGTAGCGTGAATCTATAGCGCTTAAAAGTTCAATTGCACGAGCATATAAACCAGAATCTAGTGTTTCTTTTGCATCTTCGTATAGAGCGTGTGCAGATTTATTAGGTACACGTTGAATATCTTCTTGGTCTGGTGCAGACGAACATGCGCCTAAACTAAGTACAGAAGCTGAAAAAACAATGGCGAATGCACGTTTCCCTATTTTATTTATCATTTTATTTGTTACCTTCGATGTCTTCGGCTAGGCCAAGTCGGTAAAACCGAGTAAACTATGCGTATTATATTATGCTTTTATTAAAAGCGATTCTAACCCAGTCGAGCAAAGCTTGCACTGGTAAATTGGGTAAAGTTACTAATGTCAGAGCAAATTTCTCTTCAAGCCGATGTTCCTACCGACTTAGGTGGTAAACGTCTAGACCAAGTATTAGCACAATTGTTCCCTGATTATTCACGTTCTCGTATAAAAACGTGGATTTTGGATGATAAAATCACCGTAGACGGTGAAATTTTCAACACACCACGCGAAAAGCTACTAGGTGGTGAAGTTGTAAATGTTGAAACAACAATTGAAGCACCACGTGAATACGAAGCACAAGATATCAAATTAAACATTGTTTATGAAGATGATGATATTTTGGTTATTAATAAACCAATGGGATTAGTGGTACACCCAGGTGCAGGTAATCCAAATGGCACAGTGCTTAATGCACTATTACATTACTATCCTGAAATCATAAATGTGCCGCGTGCGGGTATTGTCCATCGTTTAGATAAAGACACTACAGGCCTAATGGTTGTAGCTAAAACGATTCAGGCTCAAACACATTTAGTGAAAGCACTACAAAAGCGCGAAAACTTCACTCGTGAATATGAAGCGTTATGTAATGGCACCATGACTGCTGGTGGTATGGTTGAAAAAGCAATTGGCCGCCATCCTACACAGCGTACTCATATGGCAGTACATGAAATGGGTAAACCCGCGATTACTCACTACCGTGTTGCTGAGAAGTTTCGTGCGCACACTCGTTTACGTTTACGCTTAGAAATAGGCCGCACGCACCAAATTCGTGTACACATGGCTCACTTGAACCATCCGTTAATTGGCGATCAATCATACGGCGGGCGCCCTCGTCCACCTAAAGGTGCAACACCTGAGTTATTTGAGTTACTTCGCAGCTTTAGACGCCAAGCACTGCATGCAGTAAAACTGAGCATTGCTCATCCAATTACTGGTGAAATGATGACATGGCAGGCACCTATTCCTGATGATATGGTCGCTATGACGGTTGCTCTACGTGAAGATACTAAAGCAAACCCTGATATCGATAGATAATGTATTTGTTATCAGCTCCATGGCAACGCCTTGATAGTGTAGATACTCTCAGTACTACACGTGAAGGCGGTGTATCAAAAGCGCCATTTTTAAATATGAACTTGGGGCTTCATGTTGGTGATAACAAAAACCATGTATTACAAAATCGCGCTTTACTCACCAAAAAACTGCCAGCCCCGGCTATATGGGTAAATCAAACACATAGTGCTGATGTTATCGTTGTTGATGAGCGATTTGATTTTAGTAAATTGCATGATGGCGATGCGTTATTCACAAGACTTAAAAGTCAGCCTTTAGCGATAATGACCGCAGATTGCTTACCCATTTTACTTACTAGTGAAAATGGCGAAGAAATAGCGGCGATTCATGGTGGTTGGCGTGGTTTAGAACGAGGGATTATTAAAAATACCCTCAGCTATTTTAAAACTACCCCTATTAAAATTCATGCTTGGCTAGGTCCTGCTATTGGACCCACTCAGTTTGAAGTAGGTGAAGAGGTTTTTAATTTATTTAAAGCACATTCGGCTTTATTTACTCATGCGTTTGAGCTGCAAAAAAATAAAAAATACCTTGCTGATATTTATCACATAGCCCGTATTCAGTTACAACAGTTAGGGGTTACAAATATTAGCGGCGGTGAGCACTGTACTGCTTTACAAGAAGAGCAATTTTTTTCGTATCGCCGCGATGGTCAAACAGGGCGTATGGCAAGTTTGATCTGGCGCAAGTAAAGCGTACATTAGTGATTATATTTATTCCCACACCTTGAACAATTCTATTAACATACCCATTTATTAAACAATTAGTTTATTAAATAGGTAAACCCTCATGCGTTTAGATAGATTTACAAGCAAATTTCAATCTGCGCTTTCTGATGCGCAATCTTTAGCACTTGGTCGCGACCATCAATTTATTGAGCCCGTGCACTTAATGTATTCATTGCTACAACAAAGTGGCTCAAGTGTGCGAGCGCTATTTGCGCAAACAGGAGTCAGTGCTGACGAGCTCAATACTAAGCTTTCTCAAGAAATTGAAAAGCTCTTTAAAGTCGAAGGTGTTGGAGGCGATGTACAGTTGTCAAACAACATGGCATCACTTATTAACTTATGTGACAAGTATGCGCAAAAACGTAAAGATAAATACATTTCGAGTGAGCTATTTGTACTGGCAGCATGTGATGATAAAGGGCCGCTTGGCGATATATTCCGCTCATTAAATATTACTTCTACAAAAATTGAAAATGCCATTAAAGCAATTCGAGGCGGGCAAAAGGTTGATGATCCTAATGCTGAGGAAACGCGTCAAGCACTCGAAAAATTTACGATTGACTTAACTGAGCGTGCCGAGCAGGGCAAGCTTGATCCTGTAATAGGGCGAGATGACGAAATTCGCCGTACTATTCAAGTGCTTCAGCGACGTACTAAAAATAACCCTGTTTTAATAGGTGAGCCAGGTGTTGGTAAAACAGCAATTGCTGAAGGCCTAGCACAACGTATTATTAATGGTGAAGTGCCTGAAGGATTAAAAAATAAACGTGTTTTATCGCTAGATTTAGGGGCGTTAGTTGCAGGTGCTAAATACCGTGGCGAATTTGAAGAGCGTTTAAAATCAGTTCTCAACGAGTTGGCTAAAGAAGAAGGTCAAGTCATCTTATTTATTGATGAAATACACACTATTGTAGGTGCCGGTAAAAGCGACGGTGCGATGGATGCGGGCAATATGCTAAAACCTGCACTAGCACGTGGCGAGCTACATTGCGTGGGGGCGACTACGCTTGATGAGTACCGCAAATACATAGAAAAAGATGCAGCACTTGAGCGTCGTTTTCAAAAAGTATTAATTGAAGAGCCATCAGTTGAAGACACCATCGCAATTTTACGTGGCTTAAAAGAGCGCTATGAGTTGCATCATTCTGTAGAAATTACAGATCCTGCAATAGTTGCTGCCGCGCAATTGTCGCATCGTTATATTAGTGACCGCCAATTGCCAGATAAAGCGATTGATTTAATAGATGAAGCCGGCTCTTCTATTCGTTTGCAAATTGACTCTAAACCAGAATCGCTTGATAAGCTTGAGCGAAAAATTATTCAGTTAAAACTTGAAGATAATGCACTTGCTAAAGAAAAGGACGAAGCGAGTCAAAAGCGCCGCAGTGAAATGCAAGAGTTGATCACAGATCTTGATTCGCAGTACAGAGAGCTTGATGAAATTTGGAATGCAGAAAAAGCATCACTGCAAGGCACACAAGTTATTAAAGCTGAGCTCGAACAAGCACGCTTAGACTTAGATGTAGCACGCAGAGCAAGCGACTTACAACGTATGTCAGAATTGCAATACGGGCGTATTCCAGAGCTTGAGCGTAAGCTCGATTTAGCTTCTCAAGCTGAAATGCAAGAAATGACCTTACTTAAAAACCAAGTAGGGGAAGACGAAATAGCTGAAATACTCTCACGCTGGACAGGTATCCCTGTATCAAGAATGCTTCAAGGTGAGCGTGAAAAGCTACTTCAAATGGAAGATAAGCTTCATAGTAAAGTAATAGGACAAGACGAAGCCGTTGTAGCGGTGGCAAATGCTATACGTCGCTCACGTGCGGGGCTTGCTGATCCTAACCGCCCAATTGGCTCATTTTTATTTTTAGGCCCGACAGGTGTTGGTAAAACAGAGTTAACAAAAGCGCTTGCAGGCTTTATGTTTGATACCGAAGATGCCATGGTACGCATTGATATGTCTGAGTTTATGGAAAAGCATTCAGTAGCGCGTCTCGTAGGGGCACCTCCTGGTTATGTAGGCTATGAGGAGGGAGGTTATTTAACCGAAGCCGTTCGTCGTAAGCCATACTCGGTAATATTGCTTGATGAGATTGAAAAAGCACATCCTGATGTATTCAATATTTTACTTCAAGTACTTGATGATGGACGCTTAACTGATGGGCAAGGCCGCACAGTTGATTTTAAAAATACCGTGATCATTATGACCTCAAACTTAGGCTCAGATATCATTCAAGAACAGGCTGGCAACAACGACTATGCAACCCTCAAAAATAAAGTGATGGATGTGCTTATCAGCGAGTTTAGGCCTGAATTTATTAACCGTATAGATGAAACAGTTGTATTTCATCCATTAGCTAACGAGCACATAAAAGAAATTGCTGATATTCAGTTGATGAAACTTCGTGAACGTTTAACCGAAATGGGTTACTTACTTGAAATAAGTGATGCAGCGCTTGAGCGAATTGCAGCCAGTGGATTTGACCCTGTTTATGGGGCGCGTCCACTAAAACGTGCAATTCAACAAACTATTGAAAACCCATTAGCGCAAAAGCTACTTAGTGGAGATTACTTATCAGGTAGTGTTATCACTATAGATGCAAATGACGAAGGCTTAGTTTTTGCGAATCGTTAGCCTTTAAGCTATAAAACAAAGCCGCTATTTATATAGCGGCTTTTTTTATACTTTAAATGTGAGCAGTAAATCATTTACTTTACGAGAGCCCTCAACAAGTTCAGCTGTACCTGTTGCTACGTTAAAGCTTAGACTTAGATTGTTATCACTAAAGCTTTTAATTTGCGTAACGTTATGACTAATGTCGTTACTCACCATTTGCTGCTCTTCTGCAGCTGAAGATATTTGCATCGCTAATTGCGATATTTCACTTATTTGATTAAAAATACCCTCTAACTCAACCTGAGTTTGCGCCGTTTTATTAACACAGTTATCAGCCTGGTTTTTAGTGTTTTGCATTACTTTTGACCAGTTGAATAAGGTATCTTGTATTTCTTTAATCGAGCTGTGGATTTGAGTTGTTGCGTTTTGAGTTCGAGAGGAGAGTGTTCTTACTTCATCAGCTACAACCGCAAAACCACGGCCATGTTCACCTGCTCTGGCAGCTTCAATGGCTGCATTAAGTGCAAGTAGGTTAGTTTGATCCGCAATACCTTCAATTTCACTCATAACTTGCCCAATTTTATCAGCCTCATCAGCTAAACTGCTTGCTGTTGAAGCTGCCTGTTCAACTTGAGAAGCCAAATCAGTAACCATATAACTATTATCAGCAATGTGTTCTTTTATTTCTGAACAACTTTGATGTGTTGAATTTACCTTGTCAGCAGTTTCTGCGGTATTAATTGATATTTCACCAATTGTAGAGCTCATTTGCGTCATTGCTGATGCAATTTGCTCTAAACGCTCACCTTGTGATGCAATTCCTTTTTCAGTGAGGGTTGACTGCTCATCTAAATTAATTGCAATACCGTTGAAGCTTTCTGTTGAGTCTTTAACGCGACCTAAAACGGTGCGTAATTTAGCAGTAAGCAGTTGTTCTCTGTAGTCACTGACGCTGTGAGGGGTATTTCCACTGTATATATAACGCGATACAGAGTCAGCTTTTGCTTTTTGTTCTCGTAAAATAGCAGGAGTTGTAATTAATTCATCAAAGTTAAGGGCAACAACAACTATAAACACTAATGAGCTGATTAAAGCCATACTTATAGAGGCAAATATAGCAATACCTACAAGCCATACTAACGCGCAAATAAAACTAATAACCTGTCGAAGCTGACTGTGTTCACGAATGCTTGATATTGATTTCCCTGCATTAATTTTATTATAAAGTGAATGTGCTCGCTTTTTTAGCTCTTCGCTGGGCTTTGTTCTAACCGACTGGTAACCAATAAGTTGGCCATGCGCAAAAATGGGCGTTACAAATGCATCTACCCAGTAATAACGACCATCTTTGCAACGGTTTTTTACCATCCCTCGCCATGAATGGCCTTGCTTTAATGTTTCCCACATTTCTTTAAAAGCTGCTTTAGGCATATCAGGGTGGCGTACAATACTGTGATTTTTACCTATGAGTTCCTGTTCGCTGTACCCTGCAATTGAGCAAAATTCTTGGTTCGCATATGTGACTACCCCTCTTAGGTCGGTGGTAGAGACAAGCTCCTGCGATTGTTCGAAATGTACTTCTTCATTTTTTAAGCTTTTATTATTGCGCATAATATTTTTTATCATCCTTTACTGTTGGCGCAATTATATTGCTTAGTAGGTACAAAGCAAAAAAAGAAGAGAATTGGTTAGTCGTAACGACTCAAATAAATGCTTTTATTGATCTAGATCAAATTTTAAAATGGCTAGAGGCTGTTGGGCTGTGCGAATTAAAATTAAGGTAACTGAATTTTGTGCTTCTTTTTACTTGGTTTGGGTCTACTTATAAGTACAGAGGTTTTATGAGTTTAATTTTTGCGTAAATATACACTTAAGCATTTGTATAATAGCTACAGCAGTGGCAAGATTATGACTTAATTTAATCATATTGGTTATATCAAGCGTATATAGGGTCCGGGTAAATATTTCATTAATTTTGATAATTTACACCCTTCTTATTAATTTAATCTTGAGTCTAAGCAATTAGCCCCCATAACCGTATGATTAAGCCACGTGGCCCGAGGAAAGATTTTTTGACAACACATGATTTAACTAACGCACTTGAAGCGTTATCTGTAAATGAGCACCAATACGCAGTTAAAGGCATTAAACGTGGTATAGAGCGAGAGTCGCTAAGAATTAAAAGCGATGGCGTAATTTCAGCTAAAGGTCACCCAAAAGGGGTGGGCAGTGCGTTAACTAATGGACATATCACAACTGATTTCTCAGAGTCGCTACTTGAATTTATTACTCCAGTTAGTGAGTCCTCTACACAAACACTCAAGCAATTAAAAGATCTGCAAAAGTTTACGCTTGAAAAAATGGGCGATGAATTACTTTGGCCTATAAGTATGCCGTGTTTTATCGAGCACCAAGACGACATTGTGCTTGCGCAGTTTGGTGATTCTAATACGGGTAAAATGAAAACCCTGTACCGTGAAGGTTTAAAAAACCGTTATGGCAGTATGATGCAAGCTATAGCTGGTGTGCATTTTAATATTTCATTTCCTGACTCGCTTTGGCAGTCGCTGCATACACTAAAACAAAGCGATGCAAGCCTTCAAGATTTTATTTCAGATGGTTACCTTTCGCTAATTCGTAATTTTAAACGTGAGTTGTGGTTAATAAGTTATATGTTTGGTGCTTCACCTGCACTATGTAACTCATTTTTACAAGGTCGAAAAACTGACTTACCATTTAAAAAGTTAGGTAAAGGGACGCTTTATTTAGAAGTGGGTACAGCACTTCGTTTAGGTAATTTAGGGTATACCAATAGCGCTCAGTCATCATTACGTGTTATGTACAACTCACTAGATGAGTATGTGGCAGGTCTTAAAAAAGCAATCAACACACCCTCAGATATTTACGGCGACCTTGACGACTACACTAGTAAGACGCCAAAGCAGCTAAACAAAAATATATTACAGATTGAAAACGAGTTTTATTCACCAATTCGTCCTAAACGTAATGCAAAAAGTGGTGAAACACCAACAGATGCTTTACTCAGAGCGGGTATTGAGTATGTCGAAATTCGTGCCTTAGATGTTAATCCATTTAGTGAAGTAGGTATTGATCTTGAGCAAATTCACTTCTTAGATGTATTTTTGACGTACTGCTTATTAAAAGATTCACCAGAAATGGATTGGAAAGAGCAAGCACGCAGTACTGAAAACCTTGATACAGTTGTGAACCAAGGTAGAGAAGCAGGTTTAATGCTTAATTTTAATAATGGTTCTCGTAGCTTGCAATCGTGGGGTGATGAAATATTCACACAGCTTGCTGATGTTGCTAAGTGGATGGACACTGCATATGGTGTTGATTATTACTCAAACACTATTAAGCGCATGGCGACGTGGGTTCATAATCCAGAGCTTACTTATTCTGGGCGTTATGTAGCACAGCTTAAAGAGTCTGGCTTAGATAATGGGCATTTTGCTTTAGCACTTGCTAATAAATATAAGCAAAGTCATGAATCTACCGATTACAGTGAGTTTTTAAAGCCATGGCTTGAGCAGCAAGTTATAGTGTCAAATGAAGCTAGAGCTGCAATTGAAAGCGCCGACACTTTAACGTTTACTGCATTTTTAGATGCGTACTTTAAAAAGTAAATACTTTTTAAAGTTTAAAAAAAACGCAGCCCAAGGTGGCTGCGTAAATATTTTTCAGGGATGAAACAATGCTGTACTGCTGCATTCATAAGCTCAGACCCACGCTTTTTTAAAAAAGTTCAGTGAGATATTAAAAAAATGAAAAAAAATGCAATTATTTTATCTCTTGCCCTCACTTTAGCTGGGTGTGCTACCGCTCCTCCCAAACAGCCTAATGATTTATGTAAGATTTTTGAAGAAAAGCCAGATTGGTATTTTGACGCAAAAGATGCTCAAGAAAAATGGGGATCACCAAAACATGTACTCATGAGCATGATGTATCAAGAAAGCTCATTTAAGCATGATGCAGCGCCGCCAATGGAATACTTTTTATGGATAATACCTACAGGCCGTGCAAGTGATGCGTATGGCTATTCTCAAGCTAAAACACCGACATGGTCTGACTACATTCGTGAAACCGGTAACAATGGCGCAGATAGAGATGACTTTGATGATGCAATCGACTTTATGGCGTGGTTTGTTTATAAAACCCACAAAGTAAACAAAATATCAAAGTGGGACGCTTACGCACAGTACCTTAATTATCACGAAGGGTGGGGTGGATATAAGCGCGGCACGTACAAAAAGAAGAAGTGGTTAATGAGTGTGGCTAACAAAGTTAAGCATCGCGCTAGTCGTTATGGTGTGCAGTTAAAGCGCTGTGAGGAAGAGCTAGATAAAGGTTGGTTTGAGCGTTTATTATTTGGTTAAGCTTTTGTAGATATTAAAAAAAGGAGTCAATTGACTCCTTTTTTTAATTTATTTGGTTCGCATATTAGGCTGTATTTTTACTTGTTTTATCATGTTCTCTTTTACTTCAAGAACTTCAACAGGGTAGCCTGCAATACGTAAACTGAGATTAGCGTCAGGAATATCTTCTAAGTATTCCACAATTAAACCACTGAGAGTTTTAGGCCCATCAAGCGGAAATTCCCAACCCATTTCTTTATTTAAATCGCGAACGTTTGCCCCACCATCAACAATGCAAGAGCCATCGCTTTGCGTTGTTACTTCTTCACTTGGTGTGCGAGTTTGTGTAGTAGTGAAGTCGCCAACCACTTCTTCTAAAATATCTTCAAGAGTTACTAAGCCCTGAATATCACCATATTCGTCTACAACTAAACCAATGCGCTCTTTCGATTGCTGAAATTTAAGTAGCTGTGTATTTAACGAGGTGCCTTCAGGAATAAAGTAAATTTCGCGCACTGCACGTAGTAATGAAGGTTTATCAAATTGCTCTTTAGTAAGAAGACGCAGCGCGTCACGTGAGTGAATAAAGCCAACTGCATCATCTATGTTGTCTCTATAAAGTAATACACGTGTATGTTGTGCGTGAGTTAATTGACGACTAATTAGTTTCCAATCGTCATTAATATCAATAGCCACAATTTCATTTCGTGGGATCATAATATCTTCAACAGTAACTTGCTCTAAGTCTAAAATTGAAGTCAACATACTTTGATGGCGAGCAGGTAATAAAGCACCAGATTCATTTACCACAGTTTTAAGCTCTTCTTTGCTCATGCTGTGCTCATCAATTTGTTCTGCACTAATACCAAATAACCTTAATATACCGTTGGTCATCCAGTTAACAATAACAACAAACGGGA